>CAMOHF010000001.1 GCA_946614685.1 uncultured Clostridia bacterium
CGTACTTCTCCTGCACCCATTCTGTTATCTTCTTATATGTAGCTTTTGCTTCAGCACTGGTTTCATCCAGTTCGTCCAAGTCCACTTTTACTCTGATTCTATCATCCGGATTTTGTTGGGACAAAAGAACAACCGTCTCCACATGAACGGTTCGCGGAAACTGATCCACGGCACACGCCTTGACGACACGGTAGCCACGAGAGATCATAACCGCAAGGTCCCGGACCAGAGACGTGGGCTTGCAACTGATATATACGATTTCGTCTACTCCATACGACAAAATCTTTTCGAGTGCCTTCGGATGGATACCGTCACGCGGCGGGTCTACGATGATCATGTCCGGTTTTTCCTCGACATCATCAAGTGTTTTAAGCACATCGCCCGCTATAAAGGAGCAGTTCGTCAATCCGTTGATCGCAGCATTCTCTTTCGCTGCACGTACTGCTTCCTCAACGATCTCTATTCCGATCACATGTTTTGCAACAGGCGCCATCATCTGTGCGATCGTTCCTGTTCCGCTGTAGAGATCATATATTACCTTGGTTTTGTCTGCCTCATTAGACAAAGCCCCGTTATTCAGGATGTATTCTCTTGCTTTACCGTACAAGACTTCACACCCGCCGGTGTTCGTCTGAAAAAATGAAAACGGAGAAATCTTAAACGAAAGTCCCATCACCTGCTCAGTGATATAATCCTTGCCGTAAAGGATCTCCATGCGATCGCATTTTACTACGTCACCCAATGTATCGTTTTCCGTATAGAGTACACCGGCCAGATGATCCTCCGCAGGAAGCTCTTCAAACAGGGAAACCAGTCCTGTGGCATAAGCATCCAGCATGTCATGATAACTGTCGCCAAACCCGTAGTTTGCCCACTGTGTCGATGTTACCAGATTGATCAGGAATTCACCGGTTGCGCGCGATCTTCTGACCACCAGGCTCCGGAGGATTCCCTCATGTTTCATTCTGTGATAAAACGGAACCTTCCTTTCGGCAAAAAAAGCGGATGTAAAATCAAGGATTCTTCCCCACACAGGTCCGACAATCTCGCAGGCACTCACCTGAAGGATGTCGTAAAATCCGCCCTTCTTGTGAAGTCCGAGCGCCAGAGGTCCGTCCTTATAGGCATCCCCAAAGGTATACTCCATCTTGTTCCTGTACGCCTTATCCGTCGGAGATCCGCAAATTCCTTCCCATACATAGTCGGCACTGTTGCTTCCTTCCGCAAGCAGCACGCGGTCAAGCAGTTTTTTCACAACCTGCTCCTTAAGCTTCAACTGGTTCTCGTAAGACAGAGTTGTATAACTGCATCCTCCGCAGTTTTCCACATACGGGCAGGTTGGTGTCACGTCCTCCATGGGACTTCTCTCCAGTACGGAGAGAACCGTACCTTCGGCCATTCCCGCTTTTTTCTTCTTTACGCGATAAGAAACCGTCTGTCCGGGAAGCGCGCCCTTGATTGTCACTTTTCTTTCTGATGCAAAAAGACTTCCCTTGTTTGGGAAGTCGTATTCTTCGATTTTTCCTTCCAGGATATCCCCTTTTTTCATAAACACTCCTGTTAAATATAATCAAATCTGCAGGATACCGATCCATCATCAGCGAGCGTCAGCATTGCAAACGTCTTCTTTCGGTCTTCCTGTCGCGGTCTGCTGATACTCCCGGGATTCACGATATACGGATCTCCCTCCTGCTCCGGCTCGTACCAAACCGGCACATGAATATGCCCAAAGGCCGCGATCGTGCAACCTGCTTCCATCGCCTGATAACGGAGAATATTCAACCCTCCGCTCACGCCGGAGAGATGTCCGTGGGTACAATAGAACCTGTGCGGTCCAAAGGTCGGCATGATCACCTGTTTAAGCGAATAGTCATAATCACAATTACCGCGTACAAGATAGAAGGGCTTGGGGCACTTGTTTTCAAGTTCAAGATAATTCGTGCCCACATCGCCCAGATGTATCACGGCGTCAAACTCCGCAGCCTTCTTCATGGCTGCGAGAACCGCATCGTTATTCCCATGAGAGTCACTGACGAGAAGAACCTTCCACATGTTCAGGCTCCGATCTCATCCAGATATCTTGCCACGGCGTCTTTCCAGTCCGGAAGCAGCGTAAATCCCTGCTCCGCCAGTTTACTCTTGTCAAGCCTTGAGTTGAACGGGCGTTTTGCCTTGGAAATACCGTACTCCTCCGTCGTTACACCGTGCACGCGAAGGTGGTTTTCATCATACGCCTCCTTACCGCGCGCTGCCATCTGACGAAAGATCTCAGTCGCAAAATCGTACCAGCTGATGTATCCGCCTTCGTTTGTAGCATGATAATAACCGTACTTTTCCGTTACGATCATATCCACAAGAAGTCTTGCCAAATCAAGCGTATAAGTCGGTGTTCCGATCTGATCATCCACCACGCGGAGTTCGTCATGATTCTCTCCGATCTTGATCATCGTCTTGATGAAATTGTTACCGTTTAAGCCAAATACCCATGCAATACGCACGATAAAGAATTTGTCTAATGCGTTCGCCACCGCCTGTTCACCGCCAAGTTTTGTCTCTCCGTATACATTTAACGGTGCATAATTCTTGTCATCCGGCTGCCAGGGCGTCTCACCCTGACCATCGAACACATAATCCGTGGAAATGTACATCATTTTCGCACCTGCATCGGCGCATGCCACAGCGATGTGCTTTGTACCATCCACATTGATCGCACGCACCTTCTCCTGCTTATCCTCATCCTCCGCAGCATCCACCGCCGTCCATGCCGCGCAGTGAATCACTGCGTCCGGATGGACTTCACCGATTACGCGTGACACTTCCGAAGCATCCGTTATATCCATCTTTACATATGGCATCCCTATCACTGCGGACCCATCATCCACACCACTGTACTGATCCGCAATATCGCTTCCGACGCCTTCCAAACCGCGTGCCGCAAGTTCATTCATTACATCATGACCAAGCTGCCCGGCCACACCAGTTACCAATATCTTCATAATCCGTTCCTCTCCTATTGAAGTAAAGACCGCCATAGTTTCCCACAGCGGTCTTTTGTTTTACCGTTATTATACTGAGAACAATAATTCCTCGTAGCTCGGGTACGGAAGCATGTTCTGAGGCAGATAATCCTCAACGGCATCCGCGCTGGCTCTTAAATCTTCCATGTCCGCAAGAATCGTATCGTGATAGAACTCTGCTGCCTTCTGCATATCGGTCATGGCTTCCACTGTCGCAGTATCCTCTTTCAGCTTGGCAAGCTTCTTGTAGATATCGTTGTAAGCGTCAGTGATCACACCAAGCTGCTCCATTTCAGCCTCGCAGCCAAATGAGCCGACTGCTTTTCTTCTCTGGATGGATTCGGACAGCTTATCCGCATAGGTCATAAGTGCCGGCAGGAACTGATGGCTCAGCATGCTCTGCATCGTTCGATCCTCGATCCGAATCGTCTTACAATACTTCTCAAGCTGAATCTCGTATCTGGACTTGAGTTCCTTCTCTGTCAGTACCCCATGCTTTACGAACATCTCGATGTTTCTTTCCTTCACAAGGTAAGGAAGCGCAACCGGTGTGGAAGGAAGGTTGAGCAGGCCTCTCGACTCCGCCTCGGCAACCCACTCCTCGGTATAACCGTCACCGTCAAAGAGGATTCTCTTATGATCCTTGATGGTACGGCGGAGCAGCTCTCGCACCGCATCCTCCATCTTCTCGGGCTCAACACCCTCTAAGGACTCATTGAACTGTGCCAGTGTATCCGCTACCGCGGTATTCAGCATGATGTTCGGGTCCGCAACGGAATGCGCGGAACCGAGGGATCTGAATTCGAATTTATTGCCGGTGAAAGCGAAGGGTGAAGTTCTGTTTCTGTCTGTCGTATCTCTTGACCAGTGCGGCAGAACCGCTGCGCCTGTCTCCATGCGCACCTTCGCCTGCTGCTCAAAAAATGTACCGTTCTCGATGGAGTCAAGCACTGCCGCAAGCTCATCTCCCAGGAAAATGGAGATGATGGCAGGGGGTGCCTCGTCCGCACCGAGTCTGTGGTCGTTACCGGCGCTGGCTGCGGATACACGAAGAAGATCCGCGTGATCGTCTACCGCTTTGATCACCGCAACGAGAAATACCAGGAACTGGAGATTCTCTGCCGGTGTCTTGCCGGGATCGAGAAGGTTTACACCGCTGTCCGTTGTGATGGACCAGTTGTTATGCTTACCTGATCCGTTGATTCCTTCAAAAGGCTTCTCGTGAAGAAGACACGCCAAACCGTGACGCTCCGCTACCTTCTTCATAACCTCCATCGTCAGCTGGTTATGATCAACCGCAACGTTCGTAGTCTCGAAAACCGGTGCCATCTCGTGCTGTGCGGGTGCCACCTCGTTGTGCTTCGTCTTCGAAGGAACACCAAGCTTCCAGAGTTCCTCATCCAGCTCGTGCATAAAGGCGGAAACCCTTGTCTTTAACGAGCCGAAATAGTGATCTTCCATCTCCTGTCCCTTCGGAGGCATAGCTCCGAGCAGGGTACGTCCGGTGAAGATCAGATCCTTACGCTTCTCGTACAGCGCACGATCCACAAGGAAATACTCCTGCTCCGCGCCCACCGTCGTGTGAACGGTACGGATCTCGGTCTGACCGAGTTTGTGCAGGATCTTCACGGCTTCCTTGGACAAGACGTCCATGGAGCGAAGCAACGGTGTCTTCTTATCCAAAGAGTCACCGCTGTAAGAACAGAACGCCGTAGGAATATAAAGTGTCTTATCCTTGATAAACGCAGGTGATGTGGGATCCCATGCCGTGTAGCCTCTCGCCTCAAATGTAGCACGGAGTCCGCCCGAAGGGAAACTTGACGCATCCGGCTCGCCCTTTCTGAGCTCTTTGCCGGAGAAATCCATAATTACCTGTCCGTCTCCGACCGGAGTAAGGAAGCTGTCATGCTTCTCCGCGGTATATCCTGTCATCGGCTGGAACCAGTGTGTATAGTGTGTTGCACCATGCTCTACCGCCCACTCCTTCATAGCAACCGCTACAGAGTTGGCCACGTCAAGCTCCAGGTGCGTATTGTTTTCCATCGTCTTCCGAAGCGCTTTGTAGACATCCTTCGGGAGTTTTTCACGCATGATCTTGTTATTAAAAACCAAACTTCCGTACATCTCAGGTACATTGTTCGACATGATTGGATCTCCTTTCGTACATAACTAACTACGTATTCTACCATATATCTTGCGTTTGTGCCACAACAGACTAAAAAAACACGAGAGGCGGCAGAACGCCGTCTCTCGTGCGAATCGCAAGCTTTAGTACGAATAGAAAGAAATATCAATCTCCGTGAGTCCCTTCTCCGGGTCTACGTAGAATTCAATATCATCGTACTCATTGAATTCATAATCGAGAATATCGTTATATTCACTGTGGTTATTCGACTGTGGCTCGCCGTAAGCCGCGATGATATCCTCTTTGGAGGAATGCCATGTGATGCCCTTCGGCATGATCACCTCGGGAACATTATCCGTATCGCAGAAACCGATATCCAGGCTCAGGTAACAGATCTTGCACTGATCATAAGGCTTCTTTGCACTGTCGAGGTTCACATACTTGACGTATGCGGTGAACCATTCGTCGTACTTGTCGTTGGCAATCTCATAGAGCCAGGAATCATCGTTCGGATCAAGTTCTTTGTCGTCCTCCTCGATCTCCTCATCCAGCTTCCAGTCAGCCGCAAGCTCGCTTGCATCGAAGGGAACCTTGTACACCTTGCCGTCAAAGTAGATCTGGAAATCCGCAAGATTCTCGGACAGTCCCGCAGGCGCTGCCACCACGTGGGAAGGAACATTGCTCGGTCCGGCACTTTCAGTGGTCGTATCCGTCGCTGTGTCCGTAGGTTCTTCCGTCGAAGCTGCTGTCTCTGTAGGCTCAGAGCTCCACTCCGTCGTATCCTGGCTGTCACCGCTGTTCATGTCTACAACATACCACTTACTGCCGATCTTTACGCATGTGAATACAACATCGGCCGTCTCATCGGACTTCTCTCCCATGAATTCCACCTTGGTATTCACGGCAAGCGTTACCTCCGCAGCTTCCGAAATATTCAGATTTACTCCGTCCCTGGAATCAATATCCGATTTCACGGTCGCTGCATCAAGGTTCTTCACGGACTTGACTTCCTGCACCGTCATCTTCATGCCGAAGCCCTTCATCATATCAAGTGCGGCTTTGATCTCTTCCTTGTTGGATCCGAGATCTGCCATAGAAGTTTTTCCGTTTTGCATTTCCTTGGGAATACATGCCAGCAGTCCGTCGACGTCTGCGTCATTCATGCACTCGATAAAATGTTTTGCAACTCCTTCGGGTCCCTTGCCCTCCTTCTTGAAGAGTCCGAACACATCAAACACGAAGACCAGAAGCGCTGCAGCTATCAGCAAAACTGCGGCTATAATCCCGATAATAAGTCCCGTATGTTTCTTCTTCGGTGGCGTTGCGCCGCCGTTTCCGCCAAACATCGGATTCAAGCCGGGCTGCATACCCATACCCTGGGGTGCCATACCGCCCATCGGAGACTGCATGCCCATACCGTTTCCGGGAAGGGGTCCTGTCTGACCCATCGGCTGCATGCCCATGCCCTGCGGCGCCATACCGCCCATCGGAGACTGCATTCCGCCTCCTGCCATCGGGCCTGTCATGCCCATACCCTGCGGTGCCATACCGCCTGCAGGCTGTACGGGAAGGGGGCCGGTCTGGCCCTGTTCTGTAAAACTGGGAGTAAATGCGCCGGGTTGCGGCATTCCCATACCCTGTCCGGAGAAATCAGGTGCTGAGGTCAGCACGGTGGTTCCCTCCTCAGACGAGGGCGTCTGATTCATCTGATTATCCATCTGTGAGTTCTCCTTTTTTAATGATGTTCTTATTATACACATTTGCAAAGGTAATTGCAAAACACCCTAAAACTTGCCGGAGCTTCCGCCGTGTACCGTACCGGACGAGGATACGTGCGTGGAACTTCCGCCACCGCCGCCGGTACTTCTGACTACCGGTCGGAACTCACTGTTTCTGTACACTTCCTGCGCGCCCGCAAGTGTAACGCCTCCCACAAGGTAGGTCGTTGCCTTGGTCGCCTTCTTTACGGTCTTAGTCTCGCCTTTTAACTTGGTCACTCTCGCTAGGGAAGCCAGGAAGCCCGCAACGATTGCGATAATGGCATCCTTTACCGCCTGAAAAGGTCCCTTCGGGAGATTCCCCTTGTCATAAGGCTTGCCTGTCGCCGCCTGCTTCAGAAAATCGTCCGCCAGATCCGCGTAGATATTGAACGCCTTATCATAAGCCTTGTCGGAAAGCTTCGGCTTGATCTTGCCGATCATATACTCCTGACCTGCATCCGTGAAGGCCGTGATGCCCGTACCCACGGTTGAAAAAGCCCAGTCATTCTCCTCGGTATTCACCATAAACAGGATACCGCCGCCGCGCTTTTCAAACGCATCGCTGTCGAGCATGGCATCCGCGCATTCCTCCGGTGTCATATTGTAAAGAGAACTGTCCGTGTAAACGATAACATTGGTATCATACTTTGCACTGATCTCGGCCAGACGGGTGTTTAGCGCAGCCTCCTCCCCGTCACCGATCAGGTTTGCATTGTCAACCACATATATTCCCTCATCCGACGCCGCACGAAGCTGCATGGGGCAGACCGTAAGCGTAAGAACAGCCAGCAGGAGGAGCGCAAGTGTGAGTTTATAAATCTTCATCATCTTTTTCATATCGCATCCTCCTTTCCTATATCAGCCAGAGCAGGAACAAAGCGCCGAATACGATCGCGGATACGATTCCCGCGAAGGAGAAAAGCTGACGCTTGTAAGCCGCTTTGTCGTACGGAAGATCGCCGACAAATTTGCCTGTCTGACCGTTCATTGCAAATCTGTAGTGCTTGCCCTGCCAGGTGGTATTTAAAATCCATACGGGATAAAGTGCATATTTCGCCTGTCCCTGCATCATGCTGATGTTGGACGCCACCGGCGTTGCGGTATTGAATCCCTTCACCGTGTTTCGCATCGCTTCTTCCACGCTCTTTTTGATGCGTTCGTCCGCGCGCACAAAACCTTCCTGCGGGGAAACGTCGTACTTGTCCGCCATATATCCGGCAAGGTACGCAGGTGTGAAAGGAACCGCCTCGTTTGTGTTGAAGGGCTCGATGGAATCCATCAGATCATCCTCCATCTTTGTGGATGCGTCGATGGGAATGTTGCGGAAGGACATGTTGCCGCTTCTGAAGACATCAAAATGTCCGACCTCAATCTGCGCACCGTTGTTTTGCTCTCTGGTAGCGTTGTAGGTTACCTCTCCGTAGACGTCCGCATCGAACACCCAGAAGGGTACGTACACGCCCTTGATCTCGTCGATGTGCTTCTGATCCTTGAATACCTTCGGAACCAGCTTCTTGCCGGACACAAAGCGGGAAAGCTTTGCCTTGGCCTCCTTCTTATCAAGCTTGAAGGGGATAATAAAGTCCGGACGCAGACTGCCGGAAAACTGGGACGCCCTTACGATGGGGCTGTCACAGTAGGGACAGCTTGTGGATGCAAGCGTGTCGTCTCCGACCACCTCTCCGCCGCAATTCTCGCAGACATAGGTGAGCAAGCCGTCTTCGCCCACGTTCCAATTATCGCTTTGCATATTCCAGGAGGAAGCTCCCCCCGCCTGCTGCTGCGCTGTCGCACCGCCGGCCGCCGCGTCATAAGCTGCAGCATCGTGCACCGCACCGCAGTACGGGCAGATCAGCTTTTGTGTTTTACTGTCAAACTCCAGCGCGCCGCCGCAGCTTGAACACTTGTATTCGTTTGCCATCTTAACCTCCGCGCTTTCTTAGGGTCTGGGATTGCCACATCCCTCGCAAAACGCACCCGTATTGGTGGTTCCGCATGCACAGGTCCATGTGCCGCCGGCCGCCTGATTCGTCGCACCCATCTGCTGATTCGGCATCTGATTCATACCCATCTGGTTCTGCATACCCATGTTGTTCATCTGGTTCATGCCCATCTGGTTCTGCATACCCATGTTGTTCATCTGGTTCATGCCCATCTGGTTCTGCATGCCCATATTGTTCATCTGGTTCATACCCATCTGATTCTGCATGCCCATATTGTTCATCTGGTTTTGCATACCCATGTTGTTCATCTGGTTTTGCATACCCATGTTGTTCATGCCGCCCATCTGGTTCTGCATGCCCATATTGCCCATTTGGTTCATGCCCATCTGATTCTGCATGCCCATGTTGTTCATGCCGCCCATCTGGTTCATGCCCATATTGTTCATCTGGTTCGGCATACCCATGTTACCCATCTGGTTCATACCGCCCATCTGATTTTGCATGCCGCTCTGGTTGCCCATCATCATGTTGACGGCAGTTGCCACGGCCGCACCCACAGCGTTTCCGGGATTCATACCCATACCGCCGTTCATACCCATGCCGTTCATGCCCATACCGCCGCTCACGGAAATATTGCTGCGTCCGGTCAAGGCCGTCTCCATCTGCATAGCCACCTGCTGAAGTCTGACATATCTCGCATCCTGCATGGAAGTCGGTCTGTCGGAGGAGCTGCACAGATCCATGCGGATCTCGTCAAAGTAAGGATTGTCCACCGAGATAATGAAATCAAAATCATAATGATACTCATAGCGGGGCGGGTTGTAACTCTTTCTGCCTTCCGGAGTCTCGCGCATCAGCTCATGCTTGTTCTCCTTGACATCAAGATTGCAGTTCAAAACAGAGGAAAGCGGAATCACATCGGGATTGCTGTCTCTCCAGTTGGTGTTCCTGCTTACCACAAATGCGCCCATGTTCTGGTCAATGTAGAGTTTGTAGTAATCGCCGAATGTTGCTGTCGGATGAAAAGCGGACACCTGTTGCTTGTTCGCTTCGCGGTAAGCAAGCTGCTCCTTGATCTCATCGATCGTGCTGTGCTTTCTCTCTGAAAAGAAGGGAGAGAGCTTTGACGCACAGTCCTTACACATATTGCCGTCTTCTAATTTGCGGTTGCCGAGCATGCCGATCTTCTCACCGCAGATATCACAGAATTTCTTCTCAAATAAACCCATGTTTTACCTCCTGATGAAAGCCAAATGCACACCGTGAGAATCTCCCGCGGTGTGCGTTTGTACTTTTACGCCTTGATGTCTTTGTCGTCAAAAGGGTCGCCGCACTGAGGACAGAATTTCGGCGGGTTCGCCGGATCCTCGGGCTCCCAGCCGCACTTGTCGCACTTGTAAAGAAGCGCACCTGCCGGCTTCGGGCTTCCGCAATTTGAGCAGAACTTGCCCTTATTCACCGATCCGCAGGAGCAGGTCCAGCCGTCTGCTGCCGCAGGTGCCGGCTTCGGGCTTCCGCACTGAGGACAGAAGTTTCCGGTTGCGGTAGCTCCGCAGGAACAGGTCCAGCTACCGGCTGCAGGTGCCGCAGGTGCTGCCTGTGCGGGTGCTGCCTGGGCCGCCTGGGCCGCCTGCTGCTGTCCCATAGCAAAGAGGTTCTGTGCATTGACACCGCCTGCTGCCTGTGCCATGCCCATACCCATGAAGCCCATCATAGCGCCGTTGGGATTGCCGGCTGCCGCCTTCATAGCGTCTGCCTGTGCACCTACGAGTGTAGCGCCTGCCATGGAAGGATCCTTGAGCATGGCGGTTCTCTGTGCCTGCTTGATCAGATCCTCGTCTTCCTTCGGAAGCGTGATGGGATTTAATGCGATAGATTTTACCTTGAGACCGCGAAGCTCGCCCCACTTTGCGGAAAGAACTTCATTGATGGCATTCTCAAGTTCGGTCGTATGTGTCTGAATCTGGTTCGGACGAAGTTCGAGTTCGGAAAGTTTTCCGAGTGCGGGCGCAAGTGCGCTGATAAACTCGGTCTTAAGCTGTCCCTCGATCTCGCTTCGAAGGTATTCCTGCTCTACATTACCGCATACATTTTTATAGAAGAGAAGCGGGTCGGAAATAACGAATGAATACACGCCGGAGCATCGAACGGATACGTCGATATCAAGTCCGATCTTGGAATCTACCACACGGAAGGGTACCGGACTGGGTGTGCCGAATTTGTTATCGATCAACTCTTTTGTATTGAAATAGTATACTCTCTGATCCTTACCTGTATCACCGCCGTAAGCGAAACGCTTGCCGATGGTCTTGAAGGTGTTTAAGATCCCCTGGCCGAGACCGCCGGTGAAGATACTGGGCTCGGATGATGTGTCGTAAGTATACTCGCCGGGAACCGCACACAGATCCACGATCTGTCCCTGCTCCACGATGATCATACACTGTCCGTCCGCCACCGCGATGCCGGAACCGTTGGAAATGATATTGTCATTTCCTTTTGTGTTGGAAGAACGTCCGGATACACGCTTCATACCCTTGGTCACCATCACGTCCTTCTCCATAGCTTCACAATAAAAGAACTCAAGCCACTGATCCGCTAAAGTCCCCCCTGCTGCACCGAGTGCTGCTTTGATCAAACCCATAAATTACATCCTCCTTTTATGATTTCATGTGATTGAAACTAAGTTCTATTATAAAACATCCGCACCTTTGAAACAACATCATGATTTACTTATTTTTCTTGTTTTTTCGGTGTTTTTTGCGCAGAAACTACCCGTTTGGGTATTGTGCTTTCGGACACTCTTTGATATACCTTGCGTGATTCATTTCGTTTGATTGTTGAAGGAGGAGAAAACATGAAAAAGAAATTGATTGCACTTTCAATGATGACCGCCATGGCACTTTCAATGGCTGCCTGCGGTAAGGATGGGGATTCCGACACAACTACAGCGGCAGCAACCACCACAGAAGCTGCTTCCACAGAGGCTGCAACCACAGAGGCTGCTTCCGGTGCCGAGGCTGAGCTTGAGATGCTGCACGGCGTATACAAGATCAAGTATGACTCAGCTGCATATCGTCCCGCAACAGACGATGATATGCTCGGCGACCTGATCCCGCTTGACGAGACCAAGTACCCCAAACTCTATGTTACCTATCTGATGGGCGAGGATCGCCTGAAGGAAGAGATGGATGCGATCGACAAGGCTGCAGCAGCAGACAAGGAAGAAGTCACCATCGACGGACACAAGGCGTACATCTATAAGGAAGCAGATGACTTGCTCGGACACCTCTACGCTTGTGTGATTCCCTTCGATAAGACGATCAAGTCCGCAGACGGTTACTACAATCAGGTGGATGCCATCTACATCTACGGTTACGGCGATACCGAAGACATGATCTACAACGATGTCGTATTAAACATCATGAAGAGCATCGATATCGACGAGTCTCTCGAGGACGCTGCGGAAGCGGCAGTTACCGAGGAGCAGGCCAAGAATGAAGCAGCAGGTGCCGAGAAGGGCTACGGAAAGTCCAACGCAGAGGCAACCGGACACTGCACTCTCGAGGTTCTTCAGGAGACCTACAAGTGGCAGAAGGAAGCCGGCTTCGATATGACCTACGAGGAGTTCAAGGAGCATTTCGGATGTGACGGTGCCCCCTGGTATGACGGCGCATTCGATGACGAGCGTCACGCATACAAGTGGGAGACCGAGGACGGCTCCGACTTCCTCTATGTAACCTTCGCAGTGAATGCGGACGGCTCCGAGACTTACAAGAGCTGCACGTACTCCACAGCCGTAAAGGGCGAGTAAAACACGCTGGCAGACGCCAGGCCGAAAAACACAAGACATGCAGCGAGACTTTCGTTGCATGTCTTTTTCATTGACGCCAACGCTTGCAAGCCACCCCTCAGGACCCACTCTCGTTAAGCATGGGCGCCCCTAGCCTCACTAAGCTCTCGGGCATAAATGCCCGAATCGCTAAGTGAAGAGGCCCATGGTTGACCTTCGGGGTGGCTTCAAGCTTATGGCTGGTCTTCGCGAGAGACAGCCGGCAAGACGCAGGTCTGACGTAGGGTCAACCACGGGTCTCGGTACTTAAAAAGCAGCCAATCGGCTGCTTTTTTTAGTACCGCTAGGGGTACCCGTGATTAGCGAGAGCGGGTCCCGAGTCAGGCCTGGCGTCTGCCGGCGTCACTCTGGCGTCACCCTGACGTCTCCTTGGCGTCAACCCGGCGTCAGTCTAGAAGCCCGGTACGATGAGTTTTTGCTCGACGGCGTCAATCGCCAGCTGATACTTGGAGTTGTACCCCGCCTTGGTCAACATATTCTTGATGTGGAACTTGACGGTATTCTCGGAAATGCCAAGCTCCTCCGCAATATCTCTGTTGAGGCGTCCCTCGCACAGAAGTCTTAGGACTTCAACCTCTGTCTTCGTGAACTCGATGCTCTTGGCGCATCCGATCTCGACAGTCGGCGTGGCATCCGGGTAGATGCTTTCCCCTTCCATCGTGCGGTCCATCAGCTCGAGCAGGCCGAGTTCTCCGTGCTCCTTGTACCAGAAGCTTTCGCATCCGGCTTCCCGCGCCTTTTCAATGAATGTCATCTCCGGAAGCGAGGTTACGATGATGATCTTGATATTCGGATGCTGCTTTTTGATCTCACCCGCAGCCGCAATTCCGTTCTCACGGTTCTCCGTGTACACATCCATCAGGATCAGATCCACAGGATTCTTCTGCGTATAGAGCACTGCTGCCTTTGCGGAAGACAGCTGCTCCACAATTTTGTATTTTTTCTCCGCCGTGGCGATCACCGTCTCAAACAGCGACTGCACGATGACGGAATCATCAACGATCAAAACCTTTATCATGATTCTTTTCCTTTGTCCCTTAAGTCCCTCGGTTCAAATATCGTAAGGCATACGCCGTCCTTGTCGCTGACGGAAAGACTGCCGCCCTCCTGCTCGAGTCCGTATCTGACAGAGGAAAGACCTCCGCCCTCAGTGACAGGCCCCTTCGGCAGTGTTCCGTTGTCACGGATCATGTAGCGTGTGCCATCATCACCCAAGTCATCCACCCGGACATAAAGCGCATCCGCACCGGCATGCCGCTTGGCATTGATGGCCGCTTCTCGTATCGCTGCCATCACCGGATCCGACGCATTTATCACATCCATATTATAGTCGTTCTCATCGTAAAAGTAAATCCGGATGCCCAGCTGCTTCTCAAGCGTATCCAGTGCCGCACGATCCTCTTTCGGTTCTCCCTCCGTGAAAATGTCGTAGAGATCCTCGATGGTTTCCTCCCATGCGGAAAGCGATCTGACCAGCTGTTCCTCCGTCGCTTCGTCATCCATGTATGTCTGTTTTGCCGAAAGCAGCATCTGCCCGAATCGCTCGTGGACACGGATCTTTACGGACAGGCTCTCCTTTTCACGCTTTGTCTCCTCTGCTTGAAGCAGGGTGCGGGACAGTTCCTTCCCGGCTTGATCCAGGCTGTCGTGACGCTCTCGTATGGTATCCAGTTCCTCATAGAGCGACGTCACGTCCTGCGCGATGATCTCCGTGTAGTGCCGCCCTTCATCCGAAAGCTTCCCCGAAAAGATACGCCAGGTTTCTCCGTCAACCAGTCGCACCGCAACACCCTCCCTGTAAGGGATCACTTCCCGGATACTTCCGAAGCTGCGAGGCTCGCCTTGATCAAGCAAATGTATCAGACGCACCGGATGGATGAGCGGACCTCCGAACAGTTTGTCATACAGGCGTTCCATCGATTTATTATAGAGGATCGGTTCGCCGTTCTCTCCGCAGATACAGATCCCGTTCGGAAGATTGTTAAGCGCCTCGATAACGGATGCCCTCGTGGTTTTTCTTTTGACATACCCTTTGATCACCATCGCGATCAGTATGCTCGCCCCCAAAAACAGCGTTTCCCAGACCAGCCAGACCTCGGACGGAACGCGTCCTACCAGATCGTTCACCATCGTCATCCGCCCCGATGATCCGGGGGGTGCTCCGACATCTTTTAGCGAGATCATACCCGCAAGTACCAGTACGTGTGCGATCGTCAGGAGTACGACCTGAGCCATGACTATCTTCAGCTTAAAGTAAAAGAGAACCGCGATCAAAACCAGTGCGGCGACCAGCGCAGCAAATCCAAGTCCCTCCACCAGACAGCGCATGGTGGTTCCGGCCAAAGCAAATTCCGTCATGCCGCACCACCTCCCTTCGTAAGGGATGTTTCCTCCTGCGGCAACTGCAGGGATATCACGATACCGTCCTCATCCGTCTCACTTTCAACCCGTCCGCCTGCTTCGTGCACGCGACCGGCAAGGACTCTGTTCATCGAGAATTCCTCAGTATTCCCGCACGCAATCTCCGCCGTGCATACATACTGTCCCTTTCTTGCCATCATGATCAGGTACATCCTCTGTATGTCCGGCAGATACCTGTATAAGAGTTCCTCAAGAAAATCATAAAAGAGAACAGCATTCTCGATGGTAAGACCGGGCAGTTCTCCGACAGTAGCATTCACTTCGATTCCGAAATCTTTCAGATACCCGCTCATCTCCGACACACAGAGGCGCAACTCTCCGCCTGCATTGGTGGAAGGCATTTCATTGAGGATCACCAGGTTGCTTCTTCGCTTGATATATACGCCAAAAATGTTGATCAGACCGAGCAGCGACCGTTTCTCCTCCACCGAAGACGTACGCGCTTTCGCAAGCAGTTTTTTCATATGTCGGATCACGCCGCTGTTTTGCTTGATGCAGTCGTGAAACAGACGGTTTCCCTCCTTGAACTTGCTCTGTTCTTCTACGATACGGATGGTTTTCGCAAGCTCGGCATTGGTTCGGGTCAGTCTTTCATTGACCTCCTTCGCCTCCTCCATCGCCTGCGTGATCTCGGCGGTATTCTCCGACCACATGACATAACCGCCCCGCAGCTCGTGCAGATAGAGGATCTCGTCTCCGATCTCCAGTTCTTTTTCATTCTCGAGAAGCGCTTCAAACACCTCGGGCTCGATCGGTGTCGCTTCTTTTGACAGAAACTTTGCCTCTCCGTCCTTTTCCAAAACCTGCATATTCACGGAGGCGTTCGTAAAGCACCATTCATAGTCCGTATTCGTCGGGATGGCCCCGTAATAGATCATCATCTCTACCAGAACGCCCGTTATCGTAATATAGAAGGACGTCAGGTCCAGCATACCGCCCAGGATCTCGTGCCCTGTCACGTATCCCACCGTATATACAAGAACGAGCACACCGACCAGGGCGATCATTCGACCGCTTTTTCGTCCCGTTTTATGCTTTGCCACCACCATCATACGAACGAGGCCGAATAAGGACGCGCCGATGATCCATGCAAGTTCCGTATAGTATAAGGGCGCATAGGTGTACTTTCCCGATACGTTGTAGTCCTCCGCCGGGATAAAGATCAGGTGATGCAGATCGTTGGTAAGCACAAGCGCAAGCAGTATCGTCGGAAGTAAGCCGAGCAGCTTGATTCCGAGCGGGTACGGCTTTTCGGTCACTCCCTCGAAGATCAGGAGTGCGATATACGGGATGAAGAGCATCGGAAGATAGTACAGATACCACAGAAACCTGTTTAAAAAAGGCATGCGGGGAAATACATACCAGCGCAGAGCGCGGAACATGACGAACCCCAGGCACAGAAGAACCAGAACCACCGTCAGATAACGGGTGCGATGCCACAGGATCCTCCGCCAGCAGTTGACGCCCCAGCAGGCTACGAGAAAACTTTGAACCATAATGATCGTGACGTTGCGCAGACTTCGGAAATACCCCATCTCGATCTTACACCGATAAAGCGCCCCCATAAACACAAACGCAAGCACCATCCATGCCGCGATTATCCAATTGGTCAATTCTCTCCTTTTCATATAAAATATGATACATTTCCCCTACGATTGACGCAAGATTTTCTTCACTTTTTCTTTGTGGGATTTGCTACCTGTTCGGTTCGATTTCTGTTGTTTTTTATGCACATTTATTATATAATAGTGGCAGTTTCTACGAAAGGAAGGTACACTACATGAAGTTCGGTTACTTTGATGACGCAAACAAAGAATACGTCATTACTTCCCCGAAGACTCCTTATCCCTGGATCAACTATCTGGGAACACAGGATTTCTTCTCCTTAATTTCCAACACGGCAGGCGGTTATCATTTCTATAAGGATGCACGTCTTCGTCGTATTACCCGTTATCGTTACAACAACATTCCCGTAGATATGGGCGGTCGTTATTTCTATATCAATGAAGACGGCCTCATCTGGAATCCGGGATGGTCACCCGTGAAGACAACACTTGATTTCTATCAGTGCCGTCATGGTATGGGATACACCATCATCACAGGTAAGAAGAACGAACTCAAGGCAGAGGTTACCTTCTTCGTACCCCAGAATTACCACGGAGAGATCCAGAAGGTGGTATTAAAGAACGAGGGTACAACCAAGAAGTCTTTCACACTTTTCTCCTTCCTGGAGTGGTGTCTCTGGAACGCTGAGGATGATTCCACCAACTTCCAGCGTAACTTCAACACCGGTGAAGTAGAGGTAGAGGGTTCCACACTCTTCCACAAGACAGAGTACAAGGAGCGTCGTGATCACTTCGCATTCTACACCGTAAATTCCGACATTGACGGATATGACTGTGACAAGGAAAGCTTCATGGGACTTTACAACAGCTTCTCCAACCCGGACGCTGTTATTGCCGGCAAGTCCAACAACTCCAAGGCAGACGGCTGGTCACCCATCGCTTCCCACAGCATCAACATCGACCTTGCTCCCGGCGAGGAGAAGGCTCTGGTATTTATCCTTGGTTATGTAGAAAACGGCAAGGACAAGTGGAACGCAGACGGTTCCATGAAGAAGGATCAGGCTTACGAGATGATCAAGCAGTTTGATACTGCCGAGAAGGTAGACGCTGCATTTGCTGAGAACAAGAAGATGTGGGATGCGCTTCTTTCCAAGTACAACGTATCCACACCCGATGAGAAGGTTGACCGTATGGTCAACATCTGGAACCAGTACCAGTGTATGGTTACCTTCAATATGTCCCGTTCCGCTTCCTACTTCGAGAGCGGTATCGGACGTGGTATGGGATTCAGAGATTCCAACCAGGATCTTCTCGGATTCGTACATCAGATCCCGGATCGCGCAAGAGAGCGTATCCTCGATCTTGCAGCTACGCAGTTTGAGGACGGCGGCTGCTTCCATCAGTACCAGCCCCTCACCAAGAAGGGCAACGACACCATCGGCGGTGACTTCTCGGACGATCCTTTGTGGATGATCCTCTCCACCGCAGCTTACATCAAGGAGACCGGCGATTACGGCATCCTCGATGAGAGCGTACCCTACAAGAACGATCCCGCTCTTGCACAGTCGATGATGCATCACTTAAAGCAGTCCTTCTACCACGTGGCAGAGAATGTAGGACCTCACGGACTTCCTCTCTCCATGCGTGCAGACTGGAACGACTGCCTCAACTTATCCTGCTTCTCCGACACACCCGGCGAGAGCTTCCAGACCTACACTTCCCCGAAGTACGGCGATGACAAGTTCTCCAAGGTTGCAGAGTCTCTCTTCGTAGCTACTCTCTTCACCTACGCAGGTCCCGAGTACGTGGCACTCTGCAAGAAGAAGGGTGACGACGCCGAGGCTGCCAAGGCACAGGCTGAGATCGACAAGATGAAGAAGAACATTATGGATGCAGGCTGGGACGGCGACTGGTTCCTGCGTGCATACGATGACTTCGGCAAGAAGGTTGGTTCCAAGGAGTGCGAGGAAGGACAGATCTTCATCGAGCCTCAGGGCTTCGGTATCATGTCCGACATCGGCAAGGAAGAGGGTTACGCAGAGAAGGTACTTGATGCAGTAGAGGACAAGCTCGGCTGCAAGTACGGTCTCGTCTTAAACAACCCCGCATTCACCAAGTACTACATTGAGTACGGTGAGATTTCCACCTACCCCGCAGGCTACAAGGAAAATGCCGGTGTATTCTGCCACAACAATGCATGGATGATCGCAGCAGCTGCTTACGCAGGCCAGGGCGACCGTGCCTTCGACTGGTATTCAAGAATCGCTCCCGCCTTCCTTGAGGAGATTTCCGATCTCCACAGAACAGAGCCTTATGTATACGCACAGATGATCGCAGGAAAGGATGCAGGCCGCTCCGGCGAGGCCAAGAACTCCTGGCTCACCGGTACCGCTGCATGGAACTTCGTAGCGATTTCTCAGTACATCCTCGGTATCACACCGGACTTTGACGGTCTTAAGGTTGATCCTTCCATTCCTTCGGCTTGGGACGGATTCACAGCAACACGTCAGTTCAGAGGTGACACCTACAACATCAAGGTCGAGAATCCTTCCCATATCTGCAAGGGCGTTAAGTCCATGACAGTCGATGGCAAGGACGTATCCGGCAACGTCATCCCCGTGATCGGCGACGGCGCAGCACACGAGGTTGTCGTAACCCTCGGTTAATACCATCAAAAAGGACGATCCGAAAGGATCGTCCTTTTTGATGCTTTATATAATCAGTAAATCGGAAGTTCAATAAACTCTTCATACGGAACCGGCTTGGAATAGTAATAGCCCTGGAAGGAATGTACCTTGTACTTCTTCAGGCAGTCCTTCATGGATTCCGTCTCAACGCCCTCCACACAGACCTCAGCCGAAAATGCATCGGCAAGAGATGAGATAAACTCTACCGTGATCTGATCCTCTGCCCGTGTCTCGATTCCCTTCACAAACTCTCTTTCGATCTTCACGGTATCCACCGCAAGTTCGCGAATGATGCCAAGGGTGGAGAATCCCGTACCGAAATCATCCAGTGCGATCTTAACGCCGTTCTCCCTGAAGGTCAGTACGATATGCCTTAAGAGCTCCATATCGATCAAACGACAGCGCTCCGTGATCTCCAGACAGAGATTCTCGGGAGGATATCCCGTCTCCTCAAGCAGTTCCATCACCATATCGATAAAACCTTCCTGCTCCAGCTGGGTATAGGAGAGATTGACATTCATGGTGAAGTTCGGATGCTTTGCAAGCATCTCCTTGCCGTCCGTCATCGCCCTTCGCAGGATCCACTCACCGAGTGCAGGAAAGAGCATATCCTGTTCCAGTACCGGGATAAAACGATCCGGCGGTATCAGGCCGTAAGTCGCATCTCTCCAGCGGATCAGCGCCTCCGCGCCTTTGATCTTCTCGGTTGCCACATCCACCACGGGCTGGTAGAAAAGGGCAAATCCCTTAAAATCCTCGGATATACTGTTGCGGATCGCATTGAGGATCTCCAGACGCTTTTGATTGTCGTCGGACATACCGTCATCGAATCGAACCAGTGCTCCGAGCCTGCGTTTTTTGGACTCATAGTAGGCCGACTTCAGACAGGCATAAGCAGTCTTGTCGTTCACGGTGAAGTTGTCGATCACCACATAGCCCGCATTTAAAGCCAGGCTGACGTGACTGCCGTCCACATAAAACTCCTTGCTGACTTCTTCCTTGATCTCCTCGTAGATCTCCTGAAGCTTTCTCTCGGAGAGACCATGCGTGATGGCTGCGATCTTGGTTCCGTCCATACGGTATACGGAGCCGAATGAAAACAGTTTTTTCCTGATGAAGCGCGCCAGCTTTTGGAAAATCCGGTTACCGAAACTGTAACCGTAAATGTCATTCACCTGGGAGAATCCCGTTGTACCGATCTGGAGGATGATACCCTCGTCATGACTCCAGAACATCCCGCGAAGATCCTCAAAGAATCCGTACAGGGACCGCAGCCCCGTCACGGTATCCGTATAGTTGTGCAATCCGTGATTCTTGATGGAGCCGGCAAAGTACTTCGGACGTCCGTCAGACTGTCTGATCACCACACCCTTGCAGGTGCAGGTCACATACTCACCGTTTCTGGATTTGGCTCGATACTGCATATCGTGGCCACCGGAGGTTCCGTCAAAGATCGTCGCAATGCTGTGATTGTAATTCTCCCTGTCGTCCGGATGCACATGCTCTTCCCAGATCGCACCCGCTCCCTCCATATACTCGTTCGGGAGATCAAAATAATCCACGGCACTTTTCGACCAGCGCGAATAGTCATCGTCCATATCACAGACATAGACATACGCCCCTTCCGAAACCGTGGAAAATGCATTGAACAATTCATCTAATTTTGTCTTTGATTCTTCATTCATATAGTTCCCCCGCCCCATTCAGCTTCTTATATTATACTCCGATTCCGGGCCGGTGGAAAGCATTATTTCCAAATCCGCACTTCATTTGACAGGCTTTTTAGCGTCAAAGATGGAGAATAAAAAACGACCCGTGAGAACATCTCACAGGTCGCTTTTGTACGGAGAAGAAGATTACTTCTTCTTAGCCTTCTTGGGCTTGGAATTTACAAGCTCCTTAAGGGCCTTACCGGGCTTGAACTTAGGCACTGCAGCTGCCTTGATCTTGATAGCCTCTCCGGTCTGGGGATTTCTGGCTGTTCTAGCCTTTCTCTCGGTTGTCTCGAAGGTACCGAAGCCGATCAGCTGAACCTTCTCCTTCTTCTGCATCTCAGCAGATACAACGTTGATAAATGATTTTACTGCAGCCTCAGAATCCTTCTTGGAAAGACCTGTCTCTTCAGCGATAGCTGCTACAAGCTCTGTCTTGTTCATGTTCTTTCTCCTTTTTGAAAAGATAATCTTTCGGTTTCCCCGATACATCATATTATACTTGCTTTGGCGCTATATTTCAACCTTTATATGCATATTTATGGGCTTTTTAGGCTTATGATTGCAAGATTTTACGACATCAACTATAATGAAGGAAGACGTAAGGAAACACCAACTTCAGGGAGGGATTTATTTCATGAAAATCAATCCGAAAAAAGCCATGATGATCGGCCTGGCATCCTCCATGCTCTTTACGGCAGCCGGCTGTAAGGATAAGACGAATACCGACGCCACAACCGCATCCGCAACCGTCGAGCAAAACTCTCCCGCCGTAGTATACGGTCCGCCGGAGTTTTTCACCGAAGAGGATGTAACCACGGAGGAAGCAACCGAAACCACGGAGGCGCCTTCCGTCAACCAAACCAAGAACGAAGACGTATAC
>CAMOHF010000002.1 GCA_946614685.1 uncultured Clostridia bacterium
CCTGCTTCGACATCCATGTCTCAGCTTGCTGAGTCTCACGGGATACAAGTAACTTGAGTCTCCCTCTCGTCGACCACACGAACCCCTGCCCGATGCTCTGCTGTATTGGACCGTAGAACAGCGAAATCCGGCATATGGTCGTTGAACGGGGTCGCCTCACACGCCGGCACTTAACGAACGCGAAGCGTGAGTTTAGTACCGTTGCGTGTGTGCTCGAAGCGAGAGCGTCCCCTGAAACGACTATATGCCGGATGAAGCGTCACTTTATCGTATAAATCTTATTTTTTAGAACGGTCTCTGAATCTCCGCATTTAGGAACTCCAGTTTAAAGGAGTGCAGCTTCAGTCCGTTGGCACCTACGTAAAGTCTGTACAGACTTGTATGTCCGAAGCACATGATCTCCCTCGTAAGCGTCATCTCTTTGCCGCCGGTGCCGTTGAAGGTAAGCGTTCCGATGGGCGTACCGTTTGCGAAGAGGGATACGGGAAGCTGAGCGATCTCGCTCGCCTCGGAGCTTGCGGTAAGCGACAACAGATAGGTTCCCGCCTTCTTGACGTCGAGAGGGATGACCACATTGGTGCCCTTCTTCACATCTCTGTCGGTCAAATCCATCTCGTAATCCCCGTGCACTTCGATGTACGTCAGGTTGAAGAGGTCTTCCATACCGTCGTCCACGGGACGTCCCTCCACCGTAAGCGGCGTCGGCGTACCGAGCAGGCGGCGCATCGCCTCGCTCTTTAGGATAAAGCGGCAGATCGATGCCGCGGAGCGTCGAAGATTCGCACGGTAGCGCACACTCTTTTCGTCACCCGCAGACAGGAATTCCATACTCTTTGTCACGTACTCATTGTCATCTGCGTCGGGGCTTACCATAAAGATATCGTTCTGTGCCTCGACCATGTAGTAAAACGCATCATCCGGGCAGAACTCCGGACCCTTGCTGATATTCGCCCACCAGTCTGTCATAACCACACCGTCAAATCCCCACTCCTCGCGGAGGATCTTCGTGGTAAGGTCATAGCACTCTGTCGTTCGGATGCCGTTCACAACGCCGTAGGTGGTCATGATCGCATCGCAGGCCCCGCTTTTCACAAGGATCTCGAAGCCCTTCAGATAGATCTCACGGAGCGCACGCTCGGATACGACTGAGTTCTGGGTTCTTCTGCCCGTCTCCTGATCATTTGCGGTGAAGTGTTTCGGCACCGCAGACACGCCGTGCTTTTTCAGTCCTTTGGCAAATGCGGTCGCCATACGTCCGGTCAACAGCGGATCCTCCGAGAAGTACTCGAAGTTGCGTCCGTTTAAGGGATGTCTGTGCATATTCATACCGGGGCCGAGCAGACACTCCACATGGTTGGCCAAAAGCTCCATACCCGTGAAGCTGTAGAGCTCTTCCACAAGTTCGTCATTAAATGTACAGCCGAGCAGGAATCCCGTCGGCAGGGAGAATGCTTTGGTTCCGCAGTCCATACGGATACCGGAGGGTCCGTCCGCACAGCAGATCGCCGGCATATCGAGTGCCCGCAATTCGTCGGAAACCGCGCCGAAGGCCGATGCGGTACCGGGTGTTACAAGCGCACTTCCCATACCCTCACCGCATACCAGGCAGGAGAGATCGAAGTCCGAAAGATCATAGACAAAGCTGTCTAAGGTCGCTCGCTTTTCATATACGTCCGTCAGCTTGATCCCCTTGATCCGCTCACCGGCAATATCCCCGCGATAGAAGTTGGTCGCAGGCGGTACCTTGTTTCCGTCATCTAAAGGTGCGGCCTCGTATGCAACCGAAAATGTACCGTCCGCCTCCTGCTTCGGAACCATGCGCTCGAACGCCTCCGTCGGCGCATACTCCTGAGAGAGCTTTCTGGTCACGATCGTCTCATCGATCGCGAATGTAAGCACCTGCGCGGCGCTTCTTACATCCGTGCCGAGGAAGAATGCATACGTTCCCTCCTCCAAGACATAGCAGTAGGGGTAACCCGTCGCACCGCTGTCATCGTAGGATGCCATCGATCTCACATCGACAGCGAAGCGAAGTTCCTCCGATGCGCCGGGCGCAAGCAAAGAGGTCTTCCTGTAATCCGCGAGGGCGCGAAGCGGCTTGCCCAGCTTGCCCTGCGGTGCTGAAAGATAAAGCTGTACGACCTCCTTACCGGCAACCGATCCCGTGTTGGTCACGCGTACGGCAATCTGCGCGGTAAATGTATTCTCGTCATAGGATGTCTCTTTCGCCTCTACGGAAAACGTCGTATAGGAAAGACCGAATCCGAAGGGATAGACAACCCTGTCTTTTGCAAAGGTTTCAAAGTAGCGGTATCCGACATAGATGTCTTCCGCATAGAAATTGCGGAACCTGTCGCCGAAGTTTTTGTCGGAGGGATAATCCTTGATCGTACGCGCCACGGTGTCGGACATCTTTCCGGAAGGTGAAACCTTTCCCGTAAGCACATCCGCCACGCCAAGTCCACCGATCATACCGCCCTGCCATACATACATCACGGCATCCGGCTGTGTTTTCTCAATGAAGGACAGATCGATCATGGTTCCGACATTCAAAAGAACCACCATCCGGTCAAAATGCGCACGGATTGTCTGAAGCATCGCTTCTTCAATCTCCGTCAGCTGATAAGAGCCCGGTTCATCGAAGGAGTCCCGGTCCTCTCCCGCGGTTCTTCCGATGATCGCAACCGCCACATCCGATACGGAAGCCGCCTTCTGCGCCACCTCGTCGGTCAGCGGCATCTCAGCCTGTGACCAGGGCTCGCTTCCCCAGCCGAAGCTCTCGTCGAGGGGATTTTCCACCTCCCATGCCTCATACACGGCATGCAGTTCTTCATTCACCATAACCGATCCGGATTCACGAAGTCCGGTCACGATATCGATGACCTTGTCTACATTCACCATACCGCCGGAACCGAGTCCGCTTTTGTAATAGTGGTCCTGTGTCCGTCCGAATACCGATACCTTAGTCCCCTCGGCAAGCGGCAGAACCTGTTTTTCGTTTCGTAAAAGTACCACACCTTCTGTCACGGCTTCTCTTGCCTTGGCAGCGTATGCATCCCACTGAAGTACTCTTTCTTTGATTTCCACGCTCGTATCCTCCTATAACCTCATCCCTACCAGGATATGACTTCGTGTCCGTCTTCTGTTACAAGCACCATGATCTCCCACTGCGCGGACGGCTGTCCGTCCTTGGTATAAACCTCCCAGTCGTTCTTCGGGTCCGTGAAGATCTCTTCCTTGCCCATATTTACCATGGGCTCTATGGTGAACACCAGTCCCGGAACAAGGAGCATGTCCGTACCGGCCTTCGTATGGTAGCCGACCCAGGGATCCTCGTGGAATTCAAATCCCACGCCGTGTCCACCGATCTCGCGCACAACCGTGTAACCGTTATCGTAGCAGTGATCATGCACCGCCTGTCCCATATCGCCGAGGAAGCCCCAGGGCTTCACCTGCTCGAGTCCCTTGTACATAGCCTCCCTTGTCACCTCCACAAGTCTCTGCTTCTCGGGTGACACATCTCCGATCATAAACATACGCGACGAATCGGAGAAATAACCGTTCAGAATTGTGGAGCAATCCACGTTGACGATGTCTCCGGATTTTAAGATCACATCCTTGGACGGAAATCCGTGACACACCTGATCGTTGACCGAGGTGCAGACACTGTAAGGATATCCGTTGTAGTTTAAAGGTGCGGGTACGCCTCCCATATCTGTCGTGATGTCATACACCCACTTGTCGATCGTCGCGGTATCCATACCTTCTTTGATATTCTCAGCGACGTAATCCAGTACCGCCATATTGATCTTCGCGCTCTCGCGAAGTTTCTCCACGTCCTCAGCATTCTTTAACATATCATGCCGCGGCACGAGCGCCCCCTGATTCGCAAATCTTGCGATCTTCTCGTCAAAGGCCTCATGACAGACCTTATACTTTCTTCCGCTGCCACACCAGCACGGATCGTTTCTTCCTAACTTTTTAGCCATTGTCTCTATCTTCCTTTGTCTTTTATTCAAAGCCCCATCACATGTTTTCCCGCCGTGATGTATTGCTTGATCTCATCTGCCTGTGCCGGACTGACCGTTTCTCCCACGGCCACAACATAAGAACCCGGCGGATAGACAAATATATTCTCTTTGGATGCGGTTCCGATCATCGCATCCACCTTGTCGATCAGGCCTTCGTCCGCTCTTGGATGCGCGTCCTCGGGAGGTTCGTCAAGCAGCCGGTCAAGCGCATCAAGCGCCGACAGAAGCTTCTCAAAGGACGCCCAATCGTCCATCACCGTGGAGATCAAAACTGCATGTCTGCAGCCTGTCATCTCGACGATCATGCCTGCGTCCGAAGCCAGACGATCTCCGAGAAACCGTCCCGTGATATCGCCGTCCGCACTGATCACGATGCGGCTGTCGTCCCTGCCCGCCGAATGCGGGATTTCCCGCACGAGTTTCAGATGCTTAAAATCCTGTGCCTGCCGGTAAAATGATGAAAGTCGTTCTCTGTAACGTTCAAACGCATCCCGATGGTCATCCGCCCAGGCGATTGCCGTTTCCATGGAAAGCAGCATCGGATAGGACGGCGAGGATGTCTCAAATATGTCTAACGCATGCGACACATGTGCAAGAAGTCCTGCGTCCTTCACGTGAAGGAGCGCACTCTGCGTCATGGCCGGCATCGTCTTGTGCAGACTCTGTACGACCAGGTCCGCGTCCGTCGCAAGCGCCGATCGCTCCGGATCATAAAAGGGAAGGTGCGCACCGTGTGCTTCATCGACGAGCAATCGGATCCCGTATGCGTGTAGCAATTCGACAACTCCGGCAATATCCGTATAAGCCCCCTCATAGGTCGGGCCGGTAAGTACCATCAGCGCGATGCTCTTTCGCTCTTCTTCCGTCATCCCGTCAAGCAGCTCGGACAAGGCGCTTACCTCCACACCGCCGCACACGCCCGGCAGTGAAGCACCCGCAAGTCCGGGAGACAGATACACAGGCGTAAGTCCGAGCAGTTGCGTGATATTGTAAACGGATTTATGGCAGTTTCTGGCGATCAGGATGCGGCTTCTCGTCGGATCCGAACGCACGCAGGCCGTAACTGCGGAAAGAATCCCGCAGGTGGCCCCGCCCACCACATAATGCGTCTCCTCCGTATGATAGAGACGCTTTAGCTCATCCATGGATGCACGGATCATCTCCGTCGGCACGTGCAGATCATCCGTTCCGGGGACCTCTGTCACGTCCAGCCGATACAGGGCGTTAAGCATCGCATCGACCGCATCCGTCTCCGGAAGCGCGCATCGCTTGTGCCCCGGCATATGCCACGGCGCAGGATCCTGTTTCAGAAATTCGATAAGTCCGTCACGGATCGGTCGTTTCATCAGCGAAGCACCAGCCCATCCACATCCGCTTCCGTGATCAGCATCAGTTCATCTTCTTTTATGTGTGTCTCCTTCACCAGACGGTTGGCCTGACGATTGATGGCGTTCTCGAGGTAGTTTCTCACGGACCTC
Source organism: uncultured Clostridia bacterium (assembly GCA_946614685.1). Classification (GTDB taxonomy): domain Bacteria; phylum Bacillota; class Clostridia; order Lachnospirales; family Lachnospiraceae; genus Coprococcus_C. The sequence continues at coordinate 5,510 of CAMOHF010000002.1, forward strand.
GCGTTACCGAAGTTCTCGGGCGGAGCGGCAAGCGTACGCGTAAATACGTCTCTGATCTTCGCCATCGCCTCCCCGCTGAAGTGATAATCCAGCGAGTGCGCACGATTCTCGATGATCGTGAGCAGATCTTCCGCCGAGTAATTCGGGAATTCTATGGTTCTGTTAAAACGGGATCGAAGTCCCGGGTTCGCATCGAGAAAATCCTGCATCTCATCGTGATAGCCTGCAACGATCACGATCAGGTCATCACGGTAATCCTCCATCGCCTTGTTTAAGGTATCGACAGCCTCCTGTCCGAAATCGCCTTCCTGCTTTCCGGAAGTAAGCGAGTAAGCCTCATCGATAAAGAGCACGCCGCCCTTCGCCTTCTCGACAACCTCCATCACCTTCTCGGCCGTCTGTCCCATATAGCCTGCGACAAGTCCCGATCGGTCCACCTCCACAAGATGTCCCTGAGACAGCACACCGAGTCCGTGGTAGATCTTCGCCAGGATACGGGCAACCGTAGTCTTACCTGTTCCGGGATTCCCCAGAAAGACCAGATGATTCGTCGTAGGAGGGAGTTTGAGTCCCTTCTCCTCACGCAGCTTGCAGATCTTTAACAGGTTCACGAGATTCGACACCTCTGTCTTGACGCTCTGCATGCCGGTCAGAGAATTTAACTCCTCCATCAGGCTGTCCAATGCATGTTCGTTCCCGCTTACGATATCCGACACCTCGCGCTCGGTCTCTCTTGAGACGTGCGGTCTTGCGGTCGGAGGCTCTGCGGTCTTCTCCGCGTACGGCTCTTCTCCCGCCACAACATCGCTGTTGTCGATGCGCATATTCCGTACGAAGGGGATTGCGTTGGAAGACTTTGTCTCATACGTCTCCTCTGCTTCCGCGCCTCTGTCCGTCACCATGCGCACGCTCGCGCCGGGCTTAAATGCGATCGTCGGCTTCACGGATGCAAGCGTCTCCTTGATCCGGTCCGTATGATACTTCAGGCTGTTCACGTAAGCCGAAAGATACTCGATCTCCATTTGGCTGATGTCCTTGTTGCAGGAGATAAAATCGGTTCCGATATAGTTGAACGCAGTGATGTAAAGCATCACCAGGTCGTAATATCCCGTGCTGATCTCACCCGTCTCCGGTCCGATGTTGGACTTTACGAAGGGCGCAAGTGAGGGCGGTGCGCTTTCCCGCAGTCTTTCGCTCCGGAGCGCGCGCCTTCCGGCATACTCCGCGATCTGCTTCTCGGTGAGAGAAAGCCCCGTCAGGTCGTTGATGTACTGGATTTCCTCCTTGCTGACACTTCCGTCCGCATAGGCAAGATAAATCAAAAAGTCCAGCATGTCCGTGCGATAGACTGCCGCTAAATCCGTAAGTCCCTGCGTGCGGACATACTCCGCGCGTCCGATGCTCTCGGCACGCTTGATGCAGAGATTGTACATATTTTTACTTTCGGGTTTGGCCTTCGTGCCGAACAAAAAATCCATAGTTTACTCCACAGATATGAATTCCTTTAACTCGTGGTAAAGTCTGGCGATGGGCAGTCCCACCACATTGTTGTAATCACCCGTGATCTCTTTGATATAGATCCCGCCGGGTCCCTGAATGCCGTACGCGCCTGCCTTGTCAAGGGGATCGCCGCTTGCCGCATAGGCGTGTATCTCATCCTTCGTCATCTCATAAAATGTCACCGTCGTACAGACGGAAAATGTTTTGCTTGTTCTTCCGAGGATCGTAACCCCGGTATAAACCTCGTGCGTCCTGCCGGAAAGCCGGGCAAGCATCTCCTCTGCTTTAGCCGCATCCCCCGGCTTGCCGAGGATCTCTCCGTCTATGGATACCACGGTATCCGCACCGATCACGATGGTATCCGCATCCGCCCCGATTCTTCCGCGTACCTCCTCTGCCTTCTGGCGTGAGAGCGCTTCCACGGTTGCGGCCGGATGTCCTTCGTCTACATGCTCTTCTCCCTCGGCCGGTATCACCTCGAACTCGTACCCGGCCCGCTCCATCAGTTCTTTCCTTCTCGGTGAGGCTGACGCCAAAATGATCCTTCGCATATCAGTATCCTTCCACCGTCCCGTCATCCGCGATAGGAAGCCCCATAGACAGTGTCTCCATATAGTCAAGTATCTCCCGTCTCGCCGACGCGTCCGCCGGTTCCTCCGTATAGATCCCGTACTGGGTACACGGTATGAAACGAAGCTTCTCGAGCGTCACTTCCGTCGCGGGATCCTCAGGGATCCGAAGCGTCAACTCTGCGATACCGCTCATCAGATCCTCTTTGTTGAACCAGAAATTGCCGAGGCTGTACACCACAGGCTTGCCGTCGATATACTCGATCCCCTGAAGGACATGCGGATGGGTTCCGATCACGGCATCCGCTCCCGCAGCGATCATCTGCTCGGCTAAGGTTCTTTGTTCAGGGGAAAAGTACTCCAGATACTCATACCCCCAGTGCACGCTCGCCACAACATAGTCCGAATGCTCGGCCGCCTCGCGGATCACATCCAGGTACACCTTCGGATCATATACGCCGAGGATGCCGGGCGTTGCATCCGATGCCGTGGAGGTCCAGATGGTCTCCTCGTGCTCCTCCGCACAGGAGGCAGCGACATAGGCGATGGTTCTTCCGTTTACATCGAAATAGCGGATCCGCTTGGCCTCTTCCAGGTTCCGACCGGCGCCCACATAGGGAAGCCCGGCCTGATCCAGCGTATCAAGCGTATCCGTAAGTGCATCGTAACCGTAGTCGTTGATGTGGTTGTTCGCCGTAAGGACGATGTCCACACCCATCTGTTTCATAATATCAACACGTGAGGGGTCCGCGCGAAACGTGTATGTCTTTTCACTCGGTTCGCCCCGTGTGCTGTAGGTGAATTCATTGTTCACCATAAAGATATCAAAGCCACGCATCTGCTCCAGCAGTTCCGGAGAGATGCAATCCGAGATTCCGTTCGGTGAAGCATCCAGCTTCTCCGTTGTCTCCCAACCTTCGGAGAGATTGACATCACCGGCGAATCCGAGTGTCACAAGCCCGTTCTCCACAGTGATATCCGCAGCGCCTGTCGCCTCCGAAGCAGCCGTCGTTGTCTCACCGCCCGGCGCGGCATTCGTGTACGCACCCACAAGGTCGGTGTTGCCGTATGTCGAAGGCTTCTCGCCGCTCTTCTTGCCGCAGGCAGTAAGCGTAAGCAGCAGAAGGGTACATGCAAGCTTTAATTGTAATCTCCCGTATCTCATCGAATCCTACGCAACATGCCAGTCGTCACCGAGGCAGATGATCAGGTCGATCTCAGAGTCCTCGATAAAGAAGGGCACCTTCAGTATCGTGTCAGCAGAGGTAACTTTGGACTTATCATAGTGCTTTTCCGGTGACTCGAGTACGATGTTCGCTCCCGTAGCACCGAATCCCGTGGAAAACAGTCCGTTATTGCAGTTTAAGAATTCATTTGCCGCATCGAGTGCATCGATTCCGTCCGCTTCGGTCACGGCAAATGTGGTCTTGGCGAAATTCTTCGCAAGGATCGTCACGCTCGATACGTCTCCGCAGAGCGCGGCATAGAATACATGCTGTCCAGAAAGTCTCTGGGAAGCAAGGTGCTCCGCTTCGACCTCCGTGACGGTTTCGATACGACCCATCCTGAAGAAACGATCCACAAAGCGAACCACATTTCTTGCGGTCAGCGCTATGTACTCCTTGATAAACGGAGGGATGGAATCATCCTTCAAAAAGATCGGTATGATCCTGTCCACATCTCCGGTTTTGATGGCAGCAAGATCAAGAGAAGAAAGATGGCGCTCCTTCCTGTAGGATACAAGCTCCTTCTGGATCTCATCCAGGGTGAGGAACCCGCCCTCGGAAAGCGCCTGCACATAGAGGAGATATGGATCGCCCTGTCTGTCTAACAGATCAGACACATCCTCCTCCGTCAGGTAGTCCTTCTCCACGGCGATATCACCGAAACGCTTATCCTCTCTCTGCTGGATCTGGTTGATCTCATCCGCCTGCTCAGCGGTAAGAAGTCCGGTCTCAACAGCCAAAAGGCCCAGCTTGACCTTGCTGTTCTTGCTCTTCTCGAACAACTGCCTGTAGTCATCACTTGAAATAATACCCTTCTCCATCAGGTATTTGCCGAAATATACTCCGAACATGGCATAACCTCCCTTAGCCGTATTTTGTCAAACCCTTACGCATTATTATAGCACAGCAAGCGCTTATTGAACACAAAAACCGATGGCGAAAACCGCTGTTTTACATGGATTTGTACGGTCCGAAATCGAGTTCGACCGGACAGTGGTTCGTCCGCTTTTCCTCGGGCGGAAGCGTCATGTAATCCCGCCCCATATGTCTTGCGAGCTGAGCGCGGTAATTCTTCACGGCGCGCACCGTGGTATCCTCAAAGGGAAGCGTCGTGGTGGGGAAGGACTTGCTCCCCTTGATTCCCATGATATGAGGACCCGTATCGTAAAGGCAGGTATAGGTGTCGGATCTGCCTCTTGCCGTCCCTGCCGCCTTCATAAATGCGCGGTAAAGCAGCTCGTCGCTCTTCGGTATCAAGCGGAGCAGATGGTAGATAACCGCAAGGATTCGATCCTTCACTCCCGTGAATCCTCCATCCTTAGCGGCAAATTTGCCGTAATTGATATTGCGTGCCAGGTAAAGTGTCTTGAAGAATCTGCATCTGTCGATCACCTTCTTCGCTTCCCTCGGATCGTCGGGAATGTGATCGTAGATAAACAGATCGATCATGATTCCGGGGCGATAACCGCCTGCCTCGGCGATCTCATTGACGCAAACCGTATCGCGAAGCATCAGCTCCGGGATCAGATTGTAGTATCGATGCTTTCTCTCATGTCCCCAAAGCTCGTATTTGGCGCCATACACGGGATCCGTATCGAGCACGGATACAAAGCGCTCATAGTCGTCTCTTGTCATGGCGATATCGATATCATCGTCCCAGGGAATAAAACCCTGATGGCGAACCGCGCCGATGGCGGTTCCGGAGATCACAAAGTAATCGATCCCATGCGTGTCGCAGATCTCATTAAAGTCCTTGAGCATCATCAGCTCAACGCGGTGCAGTCTGTCAAGCACCTCCGGGTCATAGATTCCGTACATAGTTTTTTCCTTTCATCATGCAATCACATAAACTGCAGCTGCTACCAGCCAGGCCACGGCACACTGCAGTCCCACCATACCAAGCGCCCACTTGCGTCCGAGTTCCCGACGCACGGATGCGATGGCTGCAACGCAGGGTGTATATAAGAGTGAAAATGCCAGAAGCGACAGTCCCGCTGCCGGTGATAGGATTGTCGCAAGCGACGCCCCCGCAAGAAGCACCTGCAAGGTGGAGACCACGCTTTCCTTTGCGATAAATCCCGAAATCAATGCGGTTGCAATCCGCCAGTCTCCGAAGCCGAGTGGAGCAAATACCGGTGCGATCCATCCCGCAAACACCGTCAGGATGCTGTCCTGGTTCTCGACCATATTGAACTGAAGGTCGAAGTTGCCGAGGAACCAGATCACGATGGTTGCCACAAAGATCACGGTGAAGGCTCTCACCAGGAAGTCCTTTGCCTTCTCCCAGATCAGCTGCAGCACATTTTTCATGCCGGGCATTCTGTAGTTGGGAAGCTCCATAACGAAGGGCACAGCCTCGCCGCGGAAGAAGGTCTTTTTAAATATGGCTGCCATCAGGATTCCCATCAGAATACCGAAGCAGTATATGCCGGTGATCAAAAGCGCTCCGTGTCCCGGGAAAAGCGCGGATATGATAAATCCGTAGATCGGCAGTTTCGCCGTACAACTCATAAAAGGTACCAGCAGGATCGTCATCTTTCGATCCCGCTCCGAGGGAAGCGTCCTTCCGGACATGATCCCCGGTACGGAACATCCGAATCCGATCAGCAGTGGCACGATGCTTCGTCCGGACAGACCGATCTTTCGAAGGGGGCGGTCCATCACAAAGGCCACGCGCGCCATATATCCCGTATCTTCAAGCAACGACAGGAAGAAGAACAAAATCAGGATGATGGGCATGAAGGAAAGCACCGTGCCGACGCCCGGCAGGATGCCTCCGATCACCAGCGAATGCACCACCGGATTGACTCCGACGGATGCAAAGAGCGAATCCAGATTCGCCGTGATCCTGTCGATCCCCTGTTCCAAAAGGCCCTGGAAATATGCCCCGATCAGATTAAAGGTCAGGAAGAAGATCAGCGCCATGATGCCGATGAATACGGGGATAGCCGTAAAGCGTCCCGTCAGGACCCGGTCGATCGCCTCGCTTCGCTCCCGCTCCTTACTCTGCACCGGCTTTACAACGGAAGCCTTCACAACCTGCTCGATAAACGCATAGCGCATATCCGCGATCGCGGCAGCGCGGTCCAACCCACGCTCTTCCTCCATCTGGAGGATGATATGCTCCACCATCTCTTCCTCGTTCTTCGAAAGGTGCAGCGCCGAGATCACACGCTCATCTCCCTCGATGACTTTATTGGCAGCAAAACGAAGCGGCAGGTCCGCACGTTTTGCATGATCCTCGATCAAATGCATGATGGCGTGCAGACATCTGTGCACCGCACCTCCGTGATCCGACTCATCGCAGAAATCCTTTCGCACGGGTTTCTCGCGGTACTTTGCCACATGGATGGCGTGCTCCACAAGTTCATCGACGCCTTCATTCTTCGACGCCGTGATGGGCACGACGGGGATCCCCAGCATCTCCTCCATCGCATTGATCCGGATGGAACCTCCGTTCCCGAGCATCTCATCCATCATATTGACAGCCAGGACCATGGGGACATTGAGTTCGATCAGCTGCATGGTCAGGTACAGATTGCGCTCGATATTCGTCGCATCGACAATGTTGATGATACCCCGGGGCTTTTCCTCGAGCATATACTGCCTGGAGATGATCTCCTCACTGGTATAAGGGGACAGCGAATAGATGCCGGGCAGGTCCACCACCTCGGTGTCCGGGTGCTTGCGGATCGCACCGCTTTTCCTGCTCACCGTCACGCCCGGGAAGTTGCCCACATGCTGATTCGATCCCGTCAGCTGGTTGAAGAGTGTCGTCTTGCCGCAGTTTTGATTTCCGGCCAGCGCAAAATTAAGAAGCGTTCCCTCCGGAAGCGGCTTCTTTGACGCATCGTGCTGATGCGCACTTTTTTCTCCGTAACCCGGATGCCTGGTGCCGATCTTCTTATCGCGGTCTTCGCCCACCAGGATACCCGTCGTACCGGACGCCTCGTGCACGGTCTCTTCAAGGATCTCAATCTTCTCCGCGTCCGCAAGACGAAGCGTCAGCTCATATCCATGGATCTTAAGCTCCATCGGATCGCCCATAGGCGCGTACTTCACCAGGGTAATCTCCGCTCCGGGTATGATGCCCATATCCAGAAAATGCTGACGCAGATTCCCCTCTCCGCCTACCGATGTCACTCTTGCCGTATGCTGAATTTTCAGATCTCTTAATGTCATCCTTTTTCTTTCCTATGCCATGTGATGCTTCGTCGTCTTCTCGTCAATTGTCAGGACTTCTCCCTCCGGTTTGTATGTGATCTTCACATAGCTCATCACGCTGGGGCATCCTGCCTTGATCGCAATATACTGGCACTGCTTTACGATCTCCATCAGTTCCTCGTAATCACCTTCCATGGCAGTCTCACAGGGTCCGACGTAGTAAGTCACGCCCGTGCTCTTGATATAATCGATCACTTCGTCTACGATTCGCACCACCTCGGCATCCTCAAGAACCCCGGGTAATACCTGTATTGCTACATTTGCATTCATACGTATATATCCTCCCATTAAAAAACAATCGATACGATTATAACACAGCCGCACCGAATCGACTATTTTTATTTGCTGTTTTACACGGATTTCCGCGGGCGATCGCCGCTATACTTTCCCGCGGGTTTGTGATATCATGAATGCAGTTTGAAAACGAAGACTATCGGGGGGGAACATATGAGTACACAGCGAAAGAATTCCGACCGTGCGCGCGTCCTGATCGTGGACGATATGCCGGTCAACAACGCCATATTATCATCCATCCTTTCAAACATGGGTGTATCCTGCGACCTGGCGCAAAGCGGGCCGGAGTGTCTGGAACTGTGTCGAAAGACGGTGTATGATCTGATCCTTCTTGATCACCGCATGCCCGGTATGGACGGCGTAGAGACACTTTCACGCCTCAAAGACATCTTCCTCCGGACCGGAGCGGAGACGCCCGTCATCTGCCATACCGCCGATGAGGGAAAGAATTACATCAGCCTCTACAAGGCCGCCGGTTTCGCGGATGTTTTGATCAAGCCCGTGGATCCCGGTAAATTGATGGTTCTGCTTATGAATTACCTTCCCGGCAGAGAATTTGTTCTGCCCTCGGATGTCGAAAAAAAGAAACAGGCGGAGGAGGAACTGTCATCCCTTCCCGCATGGCTGAAAAGCATACCGCAGCTGGATTTAAAAAGCGGCATCGAACACTGCGATACCGCCAAAGCGTTCTCAGATACACTTTTGGTCTTCACCCGCTCCATCAGGCAGAAGGCCTCCGACATAGAGCAGTTTGAGCGAAACGAGAACTGGCCCATGTACCTTCTCCGGATCCACTCCCTAAAGAGTGTCGCCCGGATGATCGGTGCCAATTCCATCGCTGACAAGGCTGCCGACCTCGAGTACGCCTGCTCCCACCAGGAGTATGCGCTCGTGCACACGCTGACGCCGGCTCTGCTTGATGAATACCGCAGCATGATCCCCTGCTACGAGAAACTCTCTCAGAGTGCGGATACAACCAAACGGCGAAAGGATCACACCGTCCTCCTTGTAGGAAACGAGGTCGGTATCGTCGGAAGAGGCATCGCAAGAGCACTCGAAGATGAGGGATTTGACGTACTGACGATCCCTGCCATCCCGGAAGTCATCCTGAATCATCGCGCAGACGCCAATATCCTGATCTTCTATCCCACCGGAACCAACGATCAGATCAAGGTCATCAGCACAATGCTTGCGGAGATGTGCCGTGACGACGACAAGATCCTCTGTCTTGCCGGAGAACCTTTGGATATAGCTACCGCGCGGGATATACACGACAGCGAGCGTATCACATCCGTATACCCTCGACCGATCGACCTGTATAAGATGGCATCCGAGATCTCGGAATACCGCTATATGTATCTGGACGATGACAGAATCCGCACCGTCCTTGTGATCGATGACGACCCCGATTTCCTTCATATCATGGAAAACTGGCTGGCATCTTCCTACAATGTGGATTGCTCCCACTCCGGCATAAACGCCCTGGCCTATCTCGACAAAAAGCGCCCGGATCTGATCCTGCTTGACTATGAGATGCCCGGTATGGACGGAGAAAAAGTGCTACAAAAGATCCGGTCCAATCCGTCCAACGAGCGAATTCCCATCATCTTCCTGACGGGTATGAACAGCAAAGAAGGCGTACTGAAGATCCTAAAACACCGTCCCGACGGCTATCTGTTAAAATCCATGCCGCGCGAGGAGCTTCTTTCTTCTCTTCAGAAGTTTTTCGCCGACAAATCCGCGCTTCTTTCGAGCAGTTCCTCAAACTGATCCGCCGGAAGCGGCTTGGAGAAATAATACCCCTGTATGATCTGGCATCCCATGCTCTTCAGTATGTCAAGCTGGGCCTGCTCTTCCACGCCCTCAGCCACAACCGGCACGTCGAGGAACCTGGAGATATCCATCACCAGTTCGCACAACTTCAGGCTTTTTTCATCCTTAAGCATGTTGCGGACAAATTTCATGTCCATCTTCAGTACATCGATAGGGATGGTCGTGAGCATATTGAGTGAGGAGTATCCGGATCCGAAATCATCCATCTCAATTCGAAATCCCCTGTCTCTTAAGTTATTCACCACCTCGATCAGTCGGTCCGCACTGTCCGAGTAGGCGCTTTCCGTAATCTCAAGCAAGAGATCTTTGGTCGTAAGACCGTTCTTCTTCAAAATCCCCAAAAGCCGATCCTCCAGATTGGGATCAAATATATCGATGCGCGATACATTGACGGAAACAGGCACCGCCACGCCGAATCTGTCTTTCCAGTGTGCGATCTTTAATGCGGCTTCCTCCCAGACATAGCGATCCAGCTTCTGTATGAGTCCGTTCCCTTCGAAGAGCGGTATAAAGTCTCCGGGGCTGATCATCCCGAGTTCCGGATGCTTCCAGCGAATCAGCGCCTCGGCGCTTCGAAGAACCGGCTTATCGCCGTCAATGCCGTACTTGGGCTGAAAGAACACGACAAAATCCTTGTGCTCAATGGATCTGTCCATATCACGGATCAGTCTCTCGTGATAGAGCTGCCTGTCATGGGCCGCACTGTCGTAGTAGGCTACCTGATGCGTATAATCTCCGCGGAGCCCGTCACATGCGAGTTTGGCGTGATCGAACCACTGCTCCGGCGGATCAAGACGATTCACATGCTTATTGATGCCCACCCGCAGTCTAATCTTGGCACTCTGAAAAGAAACGCCCGACATCTCCTTCAGGATGCGGTCTGCGATCGCACCGCCTTCGGACACATCTGCGCAATAGATATAAAACGTATCCGCAGCGCTTCTGCATGCGATACCGTAATTCTCTCCGAGTTCTTCCGTGATCGTGGATGCGATCTTTCGGAGGATCTGATCCCCCTCACTGTGTCCGTGGATTTCGTTGATCAGATGGAAATGCTCGATATCCATCACGATGGCATCCATCTCGGCATCGCTGTACTTCTCTATCTGTCTAATGTATTCGAAAAAGAAATCCCTGGTATAAAGGCCCGTCAAGGGATCCGTCTCCGCGGAATCGATCAGTTCCTTTTTCTCATACAGATCGATGATCCTTTCACATCTTGCCAGTATCACCTCGGGCATGTTGTACGGCTTCTTGATAAAATCATCCGCACCCCCGCGTATACTCGAAACCTCCGCGTCTTCATCCTGCGTTATAACGATCACGGGTATGCGTGAAAGTGCACGGTCCTCTCTGCAGATCCTAAGCACCTCTTCCCCGTTCATCACAGGCATCATAAGATCAAGCAGGATCAGAGACACGGAATCCGCTTCCTCCCGGAGAATGTCGACAGCCTCCTGCCCGTTCTCGGCACAGATAACCTCATAATCCTGCGCAAGGATGTTCCCCAGGATCTCGCGGTTAATCCGCTCATCCTCCACCACAAGAACCTTTCGCTTTGCTCTGACATTTCGAAGTATCCTGTTCATCGTATCTACCTCCCGGCCTATTCACGCAGGGCTGCAAGCGCGTCCCTCTCCCGGACGAGTTCAGCCACCAGTCCCTTGTAATCGGCATCGGCTCTGCTCCGCAGCAGTTCCGTGATCTCCGAAGCTTTTTCAAACAAAGGGGTAAGTGACAGATTCCCGAGCACTCCCTTTAAGGCATGTGCCGCCTCAAAGGCCGCATCGAGATTCCCGGCTTCGATCGCACCCGAAAGCTCATCGAATTTCTTCTCGGTCGGCACCGAGTCCACCAGCCGAAGATACAGTGCCTCGTTCCCCATACACACGGCAAGTCCCTTCCCGGTATCGGCGCCAAACTTCTGTAATGCCTCCAATGTAATCATACGATCTCCTCCTAATCTTCCCGTTCGGCCGCCCATATCAGTTCCCCAAGCGTCCGATATAACCGCTCCGGCTCAACCGGCTTTGAAAGATGTGCATTCATTCCGACCTGCAGCGAGCGTTGTACATCCTCATCAAATGCATTTGCGGTAAGAGCTATGATCGGAACCGCGGATGCGTCGGCCCGGTCAAGCGCCCGTATCTTCTCCGTTGTCTCAAGCCCGTCCATCTCGGGCATGCGTATATCCATAAGCACGGCGTCATAGGAACCCACCGCGCTCTGCGAAAACATATCCAGTGCCTCCCTGCCGTTTTCGGCATGGTCGATCTGCGCGCCCTTTATCGCAAGTACCTCTTTCATGATCTCCGCGTTGATGATCACGTCCTCAGCCAGAAGGATGCGCTTTCCTTCCAGAGATGCTACACAGACATCGCGATCGGCATCCTCATGGGGCATCGGCGACTCGCAGATCCTGAGCGGTATGACAACCGTAAATTCGGTCCCCGCATGCTTCTTTGACGCCACGGAGATCGATCCGTTCATCGTCTCCACGATGTTCTTCGTGATCGCCATGCCAAGCCCGGTACTCCCGTACCTGTTCGTACTGCCGCCGTGTTCCTGCGCAAAGGGATCGAAAACCTTGGAGATGAAGTCTTCGTCCATACCGATTCCCGTATCCCTTATGCTGAATTTCAGTGTGGACTGATCTTCAAATACCGCTGTCCGGTCAACCGAAAGGCACACGCTCCCCGGAGCATCGGTAAATTTGACCGCATTGCCGAGGATGTTGATGAGGACTTCCTTCAGTTTCATCTCATCGCCCTCATAGCAATCTGGCACGTCTTCGACAATGCTGTAGGAATATGTAAGCCCCTTGTCGTCGCACTGCGTCGAAACCATGTCATTGACCTGCTTTAAGACAGACCTCAAGGAAAAGGCCTCGTTCTTAAGGAGCATCTTTCCGGACTCGATGCGGCTCATATCCAGTATGTCATTGATCAGATCCCGCAAATGTGCGGCGCTTGCTCCGCTCTTCTCCCGGTACTGTCTCGCAT
>CAMOHF010000003.1 GCA_946614685.1 uncultured Clostridia bacterium
CTTCAGCATCCAGTCGAGCTCGAACTTCGCCTCGTCCAAAACATCGGGGATCTTGTTGCCGCTCTCGGGGATACCGAGCTCGTCGTTGGTGTAATCGAAATCTGCGTAAGTAAGGAAGAGATCCGCAACCGTCTTCGCACCGGATACCACGTAACGTCCGTAGTCACCGGCATCATGCCAGCCGCCTGTCACATCCACCTTCTTGCTCTCATCGCCGTATACGATAGCCTTATCCGTATGGCAGGCCGCGTGTCCGAACTCGCCTGCGATATCGGAGGATACCTCCACGCCGCAGCGCTGCTTGTAAAGCATCAGTACAACATCCTTGTACATATCCTCATAGAGTCCGTCGCCGATGGAGAAATGATAGGAAGCACCCGAGGGCTTGGATACGATGTAGTATTCGCCGGGTGTCTTAAAGTCCGTGAAGTCTGCGCGGCGCACATTGGAGGAAACCGCCTTGTCGTAGAATACGGGCTCGTACTCGCCGACATACACTGTTTCATCCGTGGATGCGTCCACAATCTTAAACTTCGCATCCTCCGCATCCGTGGTGATCACCGTCTTCTTGTCGTCCGGTGCATAACCGATCTGGTTGACCTTCACCTTGTTGGGGATGGGGGTTGCCGTGATCTGCTCCGCATTGGAACTGTCGGTCACAAAGAGGGAGATATTGTCCACGATCACCTTGTGCTCGGGCAGATCCTTGCTGTCATCTACCGCACCCATGTTAAATACGAAGCGGGGTGCCGGATCGGAATTGTCTTCCATGGTGAATTCCTTGGTGATGGTCTGCACATCGGGTCCGATCTTGATATGATCGCTGGCATACGCATGATAGTCACCGCCGTTAAGCTGCACGCGCCACTCGATGCTTCTCTCCACCGTACAGGAGATGTCAAAGCTTATGGTGTAGACACAGCCCCTGGCCATGGTGAATCCGTCATAGTACATCTGGTTGCTGTGCTCTAAGGATCCGGTCTTCTTGATGTCCGCAACCAAGGCATCGTTCTCGCCGGCAATGGTAAAATCACCGCCGTTGATATAGGTGGAAAAACCGGTGATGTCATTATCATCGAAGGTAAGTCCCATCGCGTCGTCACCCTCGATCGTGGTGAACCGGTTGCTCTCTTCGATCACGACCTCCGTCGTACTCCAGTCGCCGTCATCCTCAACGGGAGTTGCCGCAACCGCCTCTGTCTCGCTTGCGTCGGAAGCTGTTGCTTTCTTCTCATCCTTGCCGTCCGCCTTGCCGCAGCCCGCCATGGAAAGCGCCATCGCGCCGGCTAAAACCAGACATTGCCATCTCTTTCTTCTCATGTTACTCCTCCTTTAGGAAACTAAGTACTTCATCTAAGTCGAGCGTTCCCCCGAACAGGGACAGAGCACTTCCGATGGTGACATCGAGCCGTCCTCCTCCCGCATCGCGGATCACGCGCAAATCTTCCATACTGTGGACACCGCCCGCATAGGTGACGGGGATGCCGGTAAATGCACCGAGCAGCCGCACCAGTTCGGTGTCAATGCCTGCAGACTTTCCTTCCACGTCCACGCCGTGCACCAGAAACTCATCGCAGTATTCGGAAAGCCCGGACAGCGTCTCAAGGTTCACCTCGGTCTCGGTAAAGGTCTGCCAGCGGTCCGTAACGATGTAGTACTTCCCGTCCTTCTTCCTGCAGCTTAGGTCGAGGATCAGCCGCTTTCTGCCGACGGCCGCAACCATCGCCGCAAGACGCTCCATATCGACACGTCCCTCTCGAAAAACGTAGGACGTCACGATCACATGGGATGCGCCCATCCGGATGAATTCCGGCGCCGTCTCCGCCGTCACGCCTCCACCCACAGCCAGGCCGCCCGGGTAGGCCGAAAGCGCCTTCCTTGCTTCGTTAAGATCCGCCGAATAGTAGGGACTGTCTAATGCGTTAAGCAAAATCACGTGTCCGCCCGGCAGATCCTTCTCCCGGTACAGGCTTCCGTAGTAGGAAGCATCCGCATCGGATACGAAGTTATCGGTGGCCGTATCGCCCGCATCGGACAGGCTTCCGCCGACGATCTGTTTTACTTTTCCGTTATGGATATCGATACAGGGTCGAAACCTCAAGTCAAGTCTTCCTTTCTTTACCGCAAAATCAGACAAATTGTACCATAATTGACACCTTAATTCAATTCATATATACTTACGAAGTATGGGTCTTTAAGCAACTTCAATGGGGAAAGGAGTCATCAAAATGAACATGTCACTCAGTCAAAGCATCAATGACTGCTATATGTACGGCGAGATTATACAGCAGCAGGGATTTGCGCCGAAGTCCAACATCACCATGCGGGAGATGATCCGTTTCGATCTCCTCCAGTTTCTGGTGTATCTCTTAGATACGGGTGACGGAAATATGTACCCCGAGATTTCCTTTATCCAGCGCTATCTCATGCAGTATTTCACCCAGAGTTCCATCATGAAATTCAAGTACGAGCGTACTGCGGACGCGAAGTTCAGCACCACGGTACCCCGTTCTTTCACTTATTTTGCGCAGGCGGATCTCTCCGGAAAGTCCGCATACACCACCAAAGGCTTCTCCAAGTCGAGAAACCTCTACAACCTCTACTGCGAGATCGGCCAGGAGTTCATCTCCTGCGACAGCGGAATCACCGAGGAAGAGTTAAAGAAGCTCACGGAGTACACCGGAGTCATCGAAGAGTACTTGAGAAAGCACAAGCTCTTTGAGCCCGGCAACGGCCCCATCCCCGGAAGCGGCAAGAACATCGCGCCCGGAACTCCCGCAGGCAAAAAAGAAGAAGATAAGAAGCCCGGCAGCACCGCCACAGCAGGCAAGAACATCGTCGGCACCACGGCGGACGACGCGAAGGCTGCCATGGAAGCCATGAAGGGCACCCTGAACAAGAACGAGGTTCCCGAAGAAGAGATCACCCTCGAAGAGGTGATGGCAGAGTTAAATGCACTGACCGGTTTGGACGAGGTGAAGAAGGACATCAAGAGCCTGATCAACCTCTTAAAGGTGAAGAAGCTCCGCGAAGAGCGCGATATGAAACAGCCTTCCATCTCCCTCCACATGGTATTCTCCGGCAATCCCGGTACCGGCAAGACCACAGTCGCAAGACTCCTCGCGAAGATCTACCGCTGCCTCGGCGTACTCCCCTCGGGACAGCTCGTGGAAGTAGACCGCTCGGGACTTGTGGAAGGATATGTGGGACAGACCGCGATCAAGACCAAGGAGGTCGTGGAAAGCGCTCTAGGCGGCGTCCTCTTTATCGATGAGGCCTACACGCTTACCTCCGGCAAGGACGGCAAGGACTTCGGACAGGAAGCCGTGGATACACTCCTCAAGCTGATGGAGGACAACCGCGACAACCTGATCGTCATCGTGGCCGGCTACACCGAACTGATGCAGGAGTTCGTGGACAGCAACCCCGGTCTTCGCTCACGTTTCAACAAGTACATTTTCTTCGAGGATTACACCGGAGACCAGCTCTTCGATATCTTCATGAATATGTGTAAGAAGCAGGAATACATGCCCAACGATGCGGGCAAGAAGTACGTGAAGGAGTACTTAGACAACAAAGCTTCCCATCACGACGAGAATTTTGCGAACGCCCGCGAGGTGCGAAACTACCTCGAGCGCTCCATCTCCCGCCAGGCAAGCCGCATTGTCACCCTAAAGAATGTATCCGATACGCAATTAAAAACCCTGACCAAGGCAGACCTTACGGAATAGCCAAAATCAGGGTCATAAGGAAAACGGATTTCCTTTTCGATTGAAATTCGTATTATAGAAAGGGTCACCTCTTTGCACCACTGCTGTCCACAGCACGTCGAAGAGGTCCTTTTCTTTTTTGCGCTGTTTTAAAAGCTCGTCGGCGCTCTTTTCTCTGTCCTCTCCTCTCGGTGTGCCCTTGTGCAGATACCAGCCCGCATCGGCCGCGCAGGTGATTAGCATCCCCTGTTCTCCGGCCCTGAGGCAAAAGTCGATATCGGAGTACTCCGTGGTAAATTTCTCGGAGAATCCGCCAAGCCTTGCAAATGCTTCGCGCTTGATCATCATACACGCGCAGGAAACCGCACTGTAATTGCCGTTGCTTAAGTTGTGCATCCGGTAGCCGAACTCTCCTCGGCGGATCCCCTTATAAAGATGCGTGTAGGAATCGCCCACACCGACGGCCACGCCCTCGCTTGCGATCACCTCGCGGTCGTTATAGAGCGTCGCACCCACGATGGATACCTCCGGGCGCATGCAGTTGCCGAGCATCTCCCCGATGGCTGTAGGGGTAAGGATCTCCACGTTCGGATCGAGGAACAGCAGATAGTCCCCCTTCGCATAGGAGACGCCGAAATTTCGCACACCCGAGATCTCGTTGTGGCCGATAAAATCCACCACCCGCATATTCTTTCGGATGCGTTCTAACTTGTGATAGAGCACCGAAAGCTCCGGGTCGTCGCCCGGATCTACCAGGACGATCTCAAAGTTGCTGTACCGTGCAAATTCATAGAGGGGACGGACACATTTTCTGATGAGTGAAATGTTCCCGCCGCCGGGTATGATAACGGAAACCAAAGGATTGCCCGGCGTGTCGTAGTTACACTTGTAACTGCCCCAGGCTGTGCCGTACTCGACCGTCGCCATCATCCGCTCTCTCGCAAGATGTGCGGCCAGGGCCTTCCTGCCCACCTCGCGCTGGTACTCCCTCTTGTGCTCGTCCACCACCGAGGATACACCGTTGATCCTCCAGTGATAGAGCACCCGCGGCACATGCCGGATGCTTTTGGTCTTCTCGATCACACGCAGGATGAAGTCATAATCCTCCGCGCCGTCAAACTCCGAGTGAAAGCCGCCCACGGCATCCGCCAAAGACCGCTTCACCAGAAGAAAATTGTTGATATAGTTGTAGCTTCGGATCAAATCAATGGAAAAATCCGGTTTAAACAGCGGATCCTGATAGCGCCTGCCGTCCTCCGTCATCTTGTCCTCATCGGAGTAAAGCACGTCATAGTGCTCCTCCTGCAAAGCGCTTACCATACAGTAGAGCGCATCGGGAGTTAAGACGTCGTCGTGATCCAAAAGGGCGATGTACTCTCCCTCGCTCTCCTTCATCGCCACGTTGGTGTTCCCGGAGATGCCCATATTTTTCCCCATCAGATGGTAGTGGATGCGCTTGTCCCTGTCCTTGTAACCGAGGATGATGCGCTCCGCCTCTCCCACGTAGATGGCATCCTCCACCGCATCATTTGCGCGGCTTCCGTCCACCAGCTGCAGTTCCCAGTTGGAGTAGGTCTGCGCCAGAACCGACTCAATCATATCGCGCAGATAGATCTCCGGCGTCATATAGACCGGAACCAGGATGCTGATCTTCGGCTCGTAGGCAAATTTCTTCTTCCGCTGCTCCGCGAGGACATCTTCCCCGGCCTCGTGCCTTTCGCGAAACCAGTCGTCGTACGCGGCGCCGATGCTGTTCATACGATAGCGGACTTTGGACATGATATCATTTAGGCCACCCGATTTCATGTACCGGATGCCCCGCTTCACTCTCTCTGCACTTTCCTTCAAAAAGTCTGCCATCGCGTCTTCCTTATCGTCTATTGTCTCAAAGAACCGTCAAACCGGAGCACCGTCCGGTTGGGATTATAGTAGGGATCTCCCGCCAGCAGTTCCTTGCGCCACCGCTCGCTGAAATACTCGATCTCGTCGAAGAAGCGATCCTGCTTCTCCGGCGTATCCTCCTCACCGCGGGACTTGGACTCGTAGTGATAGAGGGTGGCTTCCGCCACGTAGAGGATCTTGAAGCCGTTCGCACGGATCTTCAGACACAGATCCGCGTCGTTAAATGCAACCGCAAGTCCCTCTTCGAATCCGCCCGCCTGGCGAAAGACCGACTTGCGCATCATCATACATGCCGCGGTCACGGCGCTTTGCTCCTTGGTGATTCCCGTGTAGGACTTCCGGAGCTCCTCGGTTTCCTCCATGCCGTGATAGAGGTGGCCGGCAATCCCGCCGAGTCTTAAGGTGATCCCCACATGCTGCAGCGTGCCGTCTTCATAGTAAAGCCTTGCACCCACCGCGCCGATCTCGGGGCGGCGCGCATGCGCATACATTTCCCGGATACTGTCGGGATTGATGAATTTGACGTCGTTGTTCAAAAAGAGCAGGTACTCTCCGCTCGCCTCGGAGACCCCGAGGTTGTTGATGGCAGAGAAATTAAATTCTCCCCGGTAGGTCACAATCTTAACGGAGATGTCCTTTCTTGCCCGAAGCTTCTCATAGCAGGCAAAGGTCTCCTCTTCGGTGCTGTTGTTCTCCACAATGATGAACTCAAGATTCTTGTAGGACTGCTCCGCCGCCGAATCGATCGCAGTCATAAGGTCCTCGCTGTGGTCCTTGTTCGGGATGATCACCGATACAAGCGGTTCGTCCGTCACACGGGGAAGCGGCGGATAGACGTAAGCGGTATCGGTGACGATCTCCTCGTCTCCCGCGCAGACACTGTAGACAGGCAGCGCCACGTGCGCGATCCTGCCTGCGCGCTCCTCCACCCCTGCGATAAACTCGGGGGATGTGGGATCGAGGCCCGCAAATGCGTCGTCCTCGGGCAGTTCCATGATCATCTCGGTAAGCAGTTCCTTCTTCACCACCGTCATGCGGCGGATGTAGTTGTAGCGTTTCTGATACTCCGGGCTGTAATCCGGCTTTAAGATCGGATTGGAAAAATCCACCTTGCCCTCTCCGTGCGGCGTATAGGTATCCTCATCCGTATAGACCGCATCCGGTCGCTCGCCACCCTCCAGGATGGCGGAGGAAAGTCTTGCGACAGCCGTCTCATGCAGGATGTCCCTGCAGCGTCCGAAGAGGATGTAGTCCTCATGGATGGAAGAAAGCTCCTTTTTAAGTGCACGTTTGCTTCCGGACAGATTCACCCTGCACAGTTTGTAGTCCTTTAAGAAATTCATCCGAAGGCTTCTCACAAAGGGATACTTTACGATCTGCTCCTTCGTCGCGCCCTCGGGCAGATCCGTGAGGATCACGCCGAAGGACGGCCGCATGGCGTAAAGGTGCTCGTCCATCTTGGCAATCTCCTGCCTGAGGGTGACATGGTCCGCCAAGTGCTTCTTTCTCCAATGGTTGTAGCCCCTGTCTCTTCCCTCCTTGCCGACGATCTTTTCCCTGATCCGGTAGAGGGTGTCCGACAGTCCGTAGTTTTTCGTATTGTAGATCAGCCTGTAGCGATAGAAATTGATCTTTCGCATCAGTGGATTCGTGCTTCTGCCCCGCATCCCACGGAAGCGAAACTCTCTCCTGCCCTCAGGCGCATCGAGACGAAGCAGCAGCATCATGCTTGTATCCTTCGTCCGTACGGTGAAACCGACTTTATCCTTTGAAAAATCAAAGCCGAGACCATCAAAGCAACCGGCCAGGTCCGGCCGGGTCTCCCAGATGATCTCCGCTTTTTCGATACGTTCTTTTGTGGATGCCACACGAAGAACAACCTTGCAGTCGCCCTTGGTGAGGATGTAGCCCCGCGCTACCAGTGTGCGGCCTTCTTTGGCCACGCTCTCGAGGCAGGCCTTGGGTTTGGACTCATAACTCATAGATTCTTACTCGCTTTTTCTCCGCTTCCAGATACCCGGGCAAAACAGCAGCAGGATCGGGAAAAGTTCCAGTCTTCCCGCCAGCATGTCGAAGATGAACACCAGCTTGGAAAACGGATTGAAGTGTCCGAAGTTCTCCATCGGACCGACCATCGAAAGACCGGGACCGATGTTATTGATCGTTGCGGCAACCGCCGTAAAGTTTGTCGTAAAATCCTTGTTCTCTAAAGATACCAAAAGCACCGAGGTCGCAAACAGCACGATGAAGGTGACAAGGTAGACATTCGTCGCCCGCACTACCTCATGCTCCACAGGCTTGCCTTCCATCTTGATCTTCTTCACGCTTCGCGGATGAAGGTAGGAAGTGATCTCCTTGAAGAAGGTCTTCACCAGGATGATCAGTCGTGACACCTTGATGCCGCCGCCGGTACTGCCCGCGCAGGCACCGATAAACATCAGCATCACAAGGATGGTTCTCGATGTCTCCGGCCAGAGGTCGAAGTTGGCACTTGCAAATCCGGTCGTGGTGATCACCGATCCCACCTGGAAGTAGGCGTGACGGATCGCATCGCCCACCGAGTCAAAGAGCCCGCGGATATCCCATGCGATAAAGGCTCCCGCAAGCAGGATGATGATCAGGTAGGTACGCGCTTCTTCATGATGCGCCGCATCCCGGAATTTCTTCACGGTCAGCAGATAGTATACGTAGAAATTGATTCCGAAAAGGATCATAAAGACCGTAACCACCCACTGGATATAGGGCGACTCGGTCGTAAATCCCGTATTCCTTACAGAGAAACCACCCGTACCGGCCGTACCCATCGCGTTGCAGACGGAATCAAAGACCGGCATCCTGCCGAGCAGGAGAAATGCGATCTCCGCCAGGGTGATAAAGATATAGATCCTGTAGGTGATGGACGCGGTCTTCTTCACCTTCGGAACCAGCTTGCCCACAGAGGGGCCCGGGCTTTCCGCCTTCATCAGGTTCATGTTGGTGCCGCCCGCCATCGGAAGGACGGCAAGCAGGAAAACGATAACGCCCATACCGCCGATCCAGTGCGTAAAGCTGCGCCAGAAAATGTTACACTTCGCAAGATCCTCCACCGCGGAAAGAATGCTCGCTCCGGTTGTCGTGAATCCGGAAACGGTCTCAAACAGCGCATCCACATAGTTCGGGATGTCTCCGCAGATATAGAAGGGAAGTGCGCCGATCGCGGACATCAGGATCCACGAAAGCGCTACGGTAACAAAGCCTTCCTTCAGGTAGAAGTTGAGATCCTTCGGCTTCTTTAAAACGATCGCGCCTCCGACAGCGCCCTCGCCCAGAGCAACCGCCACATAGGAAAGCCCCTGGCTCTCGTGATAGATGGCAGCCACAAGCATCGGGAGCAGCATAAAAAGGGCTTCCAAGGCCATGATCCATCCCAGAATGTATACTATGACTTTGAAGTTCATGCCAGAATATCCTCCACATCCTTGAATCCGGTATGTGTCGTCACAACGATGAGTCTGTCATGCGGCATCAGCACGTCGCTACCACGCGGGATGATGATGCGACCCTTGCGGTTGATACATGCGAGCAGAAGGTTCTTTTTGAGCGGCAGCTCCATGATCGGCTTATCGCAGACTTTGGAACCGCGGCGGATCCTGAACTCCAGCGCCTCCGCACGGTTGTCAAAGATGTTGTACAGCGTCTCGATATTGCTTCCGATGGAGTTTTGCATCGCGCGTACATAGGTTGCGATCCGCTCCGTTACCATGTACTGCTGGTACAGTACGGTATCTAAGTCCATATTGTCCGTGATGGGCTTGAAGTCCATACGGTTGATCTTCGTTATGATCTTCGCCTTGGAGTACTTCTTCGCATAAAGTGTCAGCAGGATGTTCTCCTCATCGAGTCCCGTAAGCGGAATGAAGGAATCGGTCTGCGCAAGTCCCTCCTCGGTCAGAAGCTTCGTATCGCTTCCGTCTCCGTTTAAGACAAGAGTCTTGGTAAGCTGTAATGCCAGCTCCTCACAGTGCTTGCCGTCACGCTCGAGGATCTTCACGTCAATGTTCATATCCTCGAGTTCCTTCGCAAGATAGTAAGCAGTCTTGCTTCCTCCGACGATCATACAGTTTTTCACGTGCTTGGTATCAATACCGATCTTCTTGAAGAAGCGGTGCGTATTGATGGGCGTGGCGATCACCGAAATGGCGTCCCCCGCCTGAAATGTCGTGGAACCGTCTGCGATAAAGAGGTTGCCCTCGCGCTCCACGCCGCAGAACAGCATGTCGATATTCAAATCTCTGGTCTCGGAAACCGACTTTCCGCAGAGATAATTCTTTTCGGGAAGTTTGAATTTTACGAGCTCGGCGTTCCCCTTGGCAAATGCATCGATCTCCAAGGCTCCCGGCATACGAAGCAGACGCGCCATCTCCTGTGCGATATCAAGCTCCGGATTGATGATCAAAGAGATACCGAGCTGCTCACGGATGTAGGAAAGCTCCTCCGCGTAGTCCGGGTTTCTGACTCTTGCGATGGAAGCGCAGTCTGCCATCCTCTGTGCCATGGAACAGCACAGAAGGTTTAATTCGTCGGACTCGGTCACTGCGATCATCAGATCACATTTGCTGATGCCCGCCTCCATCTGGACGCTGTAGCTTGCGCCGTTGCCCGTGACACCCATCACGTCATAGGTACTCGTGATGCGCTGCACGACCGTCGGATCTTCATCGATCACGGTAATGTCGTGTCCCGCCGCCGAAAGTCTGGCAACCAGGGTCGCTCCGACCTTGCCGCAGCCGGCGATGATTATGGATAAACGGTTTTTATTCTGCTCTTTTGGTTCCTTCTTCAGTGGATTATGCATCTTCGCTTACTCCTTAAACACAACGATGGATACTTCCATGGGAGCGTCCTCACCGCCCGCCAATGCAAGTGTATAGTTGATCTTCGTTCTGAAGTGCTCTTCCGGCACCGCTTCCGAGAGGAATTCGTAGGTGTCGGTCTTTAATACGGCAGGAAATCTGCCGTAGGGTGTTTTGTAAAACGTATTGTGCGTAAGACCCTTCTCGAACCGGAAGACCGTGGAGATCTCGCCCTCCCTGGTCAGGTGACAGCCCTGTGCATCGATACGGATGCGGGTCTTCGTCGTAACCCCGTCTCCGGACAGATCCTCCACAAAGGAAAGCTCCGCCGCACCGTCTTCCGTGCGCATTATGGCAGGAAGGCGACTTTCGGATATCACGCCGTCGCCGTCTTTTGTCGTAAACAGCAGATTTACTTTCATTGATTCTCCTACGGACGCTCCGTCGCCATCTCGATCAGACGCTCTACCTGCTCGCGGATGGGGATTCCGGCCGCGTCAAAGAGCATCGGATACATACTGATGGAGGTAAATCCGGGCAGTGTGTTGATCTCGTTAAATACGACCTGATTCGTCGCCTTCTCTACAAAGAAATCGACTCTTGCAAGTCCGAATCCGTCCAAGATGCGGAAGATCTTCACGGCATCTTTTCGGATCTCTTCTCTTACATCGGCATCGATCTCGGGATCGATAACCGTCTTGGACTCTGCATTATTATACTTTGCGTCGAAGTCATAGAACTCTGCAGCGGAGAGGATCTCTCCCACACCGGACGCCTGAATGTCATCGTCATGGCCCATCACGCCGCACTCGATCTCGCGTCCCACGATGGTCTCTTCCACAAGGATCTTGAAATCGTGCTGCGCAGCTTCCTTAAGACCCGCAATAAGAGATGCCCGGTCGGTTGCCTTGGTGACACCCTTCGAGGAACCTGCCTTGGAAGGCTTGACGAATACGGGATAGGAAAGTGCTTCCTCCACACGTCCGACCACCTTGTCCATATCCGCAAGCTGTCTCTTGATCACGGGTACCCACTTTGCCTGGCGAATGCCGAGGGTATCCACGATCATCTTGGTATAGAATTTGTCCATGGAGGCCATGGATGCGAAGACGCCGCAGCCCACGTAAGGGATGCCGCTCATCTCGAACAGTCCCTGGATGGTTCCGTCTTCGCCGTACATACCGTGGAGCACGGGGAAGATGCAGTCAAGCTTCACGGGATCCTTACCGTCCGTGAGAAGCTCGCCCTTCGTATCGGGAGAGATGATGGCAGGTGTTCCCTTCTCCCTCCAGCTTCCGTCTTCAATCTGCGCGATATCGTCGACGAGAAGCCAGTGGCCCTCCTTCGTGATACCGATCAGATACATATCATACTTCATCGTATCTACGGCGCGGATGATGGTGCACACTGAGATACAGCTTACTTCATGCTCTGAGGAACGACCGCCGAAGATGACGGCCAGGTTCTTTTTTGACATAGTCTTGTCCCCTTTTCTTCTTATGCGCTGTATGCAGTGACATACAGCCCGCACTTTTAAAGCTACATTATACTCCTTCTTGCGCGAAGTCGCAAGTTTCCGACATGCAGCGCCCGGACGCTTGTTTCAGAGGACGCTGTATCTACTTTCCCGGCGTCGCTCCCGGGACGATCACCGCACGCAAACCTATAGAAAAAACTGCCCGACAGTATTGTACAGATACACTTCGACGGAGCGCGAGGGATGATCTATAGCGCACAAAATGGTTTGTGCGCGGTGATCGTCCCGGGAGCGACGCCAGTAAATGTCATGTAGCACTGTCGGGCAGTTTTTGTTTTAGTCTTCCACGAAGGTGAGCACTCCGTCTTCAAAGACGACAGTGCCTGTGATGCCGGCTTTCGGGATGTCGGGATTGCCGAGGACACCGGGCAGTTTCCGGATGACGAGTCTTCCGTCCTCGATGCCGTCCACCCTGTAGTCGATATTGTCCATTCGGCCGCTCAGTCTGTAGCCTTTTTCATTTGCGGCATCATAGACGACGACCATATCGGACTCCCATCCGCTTCCGATGGTTACGGTAGTGACCAGATCCTCTTCGCCGTCTCCCGTCACATCATAGAACAGGGTTCCGTAGTATCTCGCAAAGGTCTTGATCTCACTTTGCAGGTAATCGTTTAAACCTTTTTCGGCCTTCCCGACTGCGTCGACCGGTCCGACAGCTTCCGTGGCAGCTTCCGTAGTAGCCTCCACACGGGCCTCGGTCGTATCTTCCGCCACCGCTTCCGCATTGTTTGAAAAGCTGATTTCGCCTTCATACGACGGTGCTTCCGACTCGTCTGCCTCTGCCCCGTAGGTTGCGCTGTCCGAACCCTTCGCTTTGAAGTCAAAGGAGAGATCCTCCCTCGCACTGTCCGACATCTGCGTCTCATCCTTGGTACGGTTTCTCTGACCGCCTAAGATGATCGCAGGGATGCCGATCAAAAGCAGCATGGCGGCTGCAGCGAGTGTACCGCGCATCGCACGGGACATCTTTTTCTTCTCACGGTATGCGGCAAGATCCGTCACCGGTGCCGCTTCCTTCGAAAGCACTTCCGTCACGTCTTCTCCGGCGGGTGTTCCGCCTTCCGATATACCGGCGGATATCCGATCCCACAGGTCCGGCGTATCTGCCGAAAGCGCAGCCATATAGATGGCCTCTACTTCCGCATCCGTCATATCCTGACCGATATTCAATTTTTCATCATAGGTCTTATCCGCCATTGATGAACTCCTTTAGTTTCGTAACACCGTTTCTGTAGTGCCATGCCACGGTTCCCTGCGGCATATTTAGCATCTCACCGATTTCCTTTAACGTCATACCGCCCGCGCATTTTAAGTCGAAGATCTCTTTTTCCTGCGGGGTAAGCACCTGCATCGCCTGCTCAATGGTGAGCCGGTTCACCGTGCTCTCCTCCACGGAACCTCCGCCGACAGAGGCAGGGTCTGCCATCTCCCGTGCGGTATCCTCCTCCGGATCCGCAGACCCGTCCAGGCTGACGGACGTCCGACTGTTCTTCCTGATGTAATCGATACACATATTCTTTGCAATGGTGGCCAGCCAGGTCTTGTGATGACCACGGCCGTCGAAGGATCCTGCCGACTTGAAGAGCCGGATGAAGAATTCCGAGGTCACATCCTCCGCTGCCTCCTTCTGCTTTAAAACACCGAAGCAGATCGCGTAGATCAGTTTGAGGTAGGCTTCATAGACGGATCGGAGTGCATCGGCATTGCCTGCCGCCATCTGCTTCATGGCTGTATCAAATTGTTCTTCCGACACGTCTTTCCCCCTCCTTTCTAATATACGAACCGGGTCTGCCGATTTATGGTAAATCTTATAAAAAAACATGCACCCTGTGTCACATCCGAATGAGGACGTGAGTGGGCACATGTATTTTATCACACCGAAGGGTCAGTGTCTCCTAAATTTTTCATCCGGCGTCTTGCTTAAACGTGCGCGATCCGTGGGCTCCGAGAAGATGGCTTCGTAATCGATTTTGTCGGAGAATCTTCCGTTAAAGGAAGTAAAAAGTGCGCCCTTGTTTCGCTCGCCTGCAAACGCGCGGAAATAGGTATTGTTTTTGAAGGCCGGAATCACATAGAGATCCCGCACATAGCCCCAGATATTCGGGTAATCCTTCACTCTTCTCGGCTGAGGACCGAGATTTCTGTAATAATGCGTATCCCAGCGAACCAGTGTCACGTAGAATCTGACATCACTGTCCGTCACATAATCTCCAAAGAGAAAACGATTTTCGGAAAGCCGCTTTTCCAGCTTGTCCATAGCCGCATAGAAGTCGTCAAACGCCTCCTTGTAAGCCTCCAGGGACTGGCAGAATGCCATCCTGTAGTGTGCATTATTGATATTCGGGAAGAGCCAGTCGTTAAAGTCGTCGATCTCCTTCCGAAGCTCCTCCGGATAAAGGTCCGGAGCATCCTCTGCCTGCCAGGGGCGGAAAGCCACCTCGAAGTAATTGGTCAGGCGATGATAATCGTTGTTCACAACCTTCTTCGTGGTCTTGTCCACCAGGGAAGGCACCGTACAGCGGCCCCTGTATTCAGGGTCCGCATTCCGATAAAGCTCGCTCAAAAACTTGGTACCGAGCTCAGGATCCGTGTGATCCGGATCGTTTCTGAAGCCCCAGCCGTACTCGTTGCTCTCGCCGGAATGCTCCACGACGTTGATGCTTATGGCATCCTCAAGTCCGAGGAGTTCTCTTACGATCGATGCACGGTTTGACCAGTGACACAGCTTCGCCCAAAGCAGCTTGTATCTTCCGGGTTCCGCTTTCAGTTCTCCCTCTCCGTCACCGAAGGGGGTTGTAAAACGATTGGGCTGCCGGACAAATGCACCCCGCTCGTCAATTTCATCTTTAATCTCTTTCGGGCGAGGGTACACACCTCGCTCCTTCGCATCCGCTTCAGCCTGCGCATCGGTCCATTCGACCGTGGAATGTGCGGATATGCTGCAGCTTGCTCCGATATCTGCCATGCTTGTCACTTCCTTACTCTTCATAAAGATCGCCGGACAGGTAATGATC
Organism: uncultured Clostridia bacterium; assembly: GCA_946614685.1. Taxonomy (GTDB): domain Bacteria; phylum Bacillota; class Clostridia; order Lachnospirales; family Lachnospiraceae; genus Coprococcus_C. The sequence continues at coordinate 14,999 of CAMOHF010000003.1, forward strand.
TCCGCTGTCGGGGATGATCACCACGATGTTCTTGCCCGCGTTCTCAGGTCGCTTGGCAACCTGAACCGCTGCCCAAAGTGCCGCTCCCGCGGAAATGCCGATGGAGATGCCCTCGGTCTTCGGCAGGATTCTTGCATATGCATAAGCATCGTCATCCGCTACATCGATCACCTCGTCGAAGAGGGACTGATCGGTCACGGGCGGGATTCCGCCGCCGCCGATACCCT
>CAMOHF010000004.1 GCA_946614685.1 uncultured Clostridia bacterium
CCGGTTCGGTATACCTTACCCTTCTTTCCGACGGAAAGCGCAAGGCAGTCTGCCGCACCCTTTATGAGCTCGTCTCCGGCCGCATGTCCCAGAGTATCGTTCACCTTCTTCAGTCCGTTCACATCGATGGAGAAAATGGCGAAATCATCAGAGAGCGTGCTCTCTCTGATCTCCTTTAAGTCTTCGTCAAAGCATCTTCTGTTGTACAGTCTGGTCATCTCATCCGTCATGGAGATACGAATCAGGTGTTCCTCACGACGCTTCTCCTCGTCTACGTTTCGGGTGGTATAGATGACCACATTCGGGATCCCGTCGGGTGTGGTATCCACCGTAATATACTGGGCCCGAAACCATCCGGATACCACATCGATAAAGTCGGCACTGATCAGCTTCTTGTTGGAAAGCCTGCCTCTTAAGGTCTTGATGTTGGTAAAATTCAGGAATTCATCCACCTGATCCGGCATGACCTGGTTTTTCAGTTTCTGATTCATCAGCGTGTGCGTCTGCGCATTTAAGTCAACGCCGTGCTTCTTCTGCTCTGCGTCGCGCAGCGACATCTCGGTGTTCTGTGTAAAATCGATCAGATTGACGTTGTCATAGATTTCAGCCATGGAGTCGAGGATGTCCATCTTCTCCTCCATACTCCGCTCCTGATCCCTGATCAGTTTGTACTGGTCAAAAAGTCTGCGGAAGTATTCAAGCGTCAGCTTGCCGATGATAAATCCGGACGCGAACATGATGACGGACTCGATCGTGAATCCGCCGATCAAATCCCTGAAATAGGCTATCCTTCCGTCAAATTCCGTCTGGTGTGCCGCCACATAAGGCGCGGTCACCCACGCCGTGATCACCATCAGGACGTAGTTCATGATCGCCGCATAAAAATAGATAAATTTGTCGCAGAAAAGAAGGCTTAGGAGCGGAACCAAAAACCACGTTAAGTAAATGCTTACGTGGGAAACGGACATATAGACCAGCAGCACATTTAACGCCGAAAGCGCAAAGAGACAGGTCATTGTTTTGGCCGGAAACTTTATAAGAAGCAGCCGGTGGATGGCGGAAAGCGCAACCACAACCGCGGATATACTAAAGCAGGTCAAATATGTGATATCCGGAAAGATACCCGCCTTAACACCCGATGCGATCGCCGGTCCCGTAATCACAAAGAACCACAGCACACGGTTCAGGTACTTATTTACTTTGATTCGATTGTCGTGCAGAAACTCGTTGTATTCCGTAATTGAATTTGTCTCCATCATACCCTCCCGAAATCTCTTCTATTTCAGTCCTTTGTCCTGATACTTAAGAATCTCGTCGATGTAGTGTCTGCCGAGCTTGCTTATGGTGACACCCTTTCTGATGATATAGCCGATGGTCATCTCCTCATTGGAATCAAGGCGCACGGCGCAGTAGTCATCCCCGTTTAAGTCCTCGCAGATAATACCGGAGCACAAGGTGTAGCCGTTTAAGCCTTTCATCATATTAAGAAGCGTCGCGCGATCGCTTGCCTTGATCAGGCGCTTGTACTGATAGGTACTCAAAACCTCCTCCGCAAAGTAGAAGGAATTGTGTGTCCCCTGGTCAAAGGAAAGACACGGATAGTCGTCGAGCTCCTCGATGGAGATCTCCTTCTTTGTTGCGAGCGGGTGCGTCTTGGCCATATATACGTAAATACCGCAGTTTAAGAGTTCATGGAACTCCAGTCCGTACTCATCGAAGAGCTTGGTCAGCACCTGGCGGTTGAAGTCGTTCAAGTACAGGATGCCGATCTCACTGCGGAAGTTTTTGACATCATCGATCACATCGTAGGTTCTGGTCTCATGCACCGCAAATTCATAGCGATCCATACCGAACTGCTTCACCATCTCCATAAATGCATTCACGGCGAAGGTGTAATGCTGCATGGATACACTGAACTTCTTTCTGGAGGTCACCTGATTGATGTACTTATCCTCCATCAGCTGGTACTGCTCCAAAACCTGCTTGGCATAACCGATGAATTCCTCGCCCTCCGGCGTTAAGGAAATTCCGCGGTTGGATCTTCGAAAGATCTCGATGCTGAGTTCTTCCTCAAGATCACGGATCGATGCGGAGAGACTCGGCTGGGAGATGAAAAGCTCCTTCGCCGCCTCGTTCATGGACTTGGAATTGGTTACAGTCACCGCATATTGTAATTGGTTTAAGGTCATGAGGCGCCTCCTACAGTGGCAATTTTGATCAGATTGGTGTTGCCCGAGGTTCCGTTGATCATACCGCCTGTGATCACTACATTGTCTCCCTTGGTAAGAGACATCTTTTCGACTGCCGTCTTCTCCGCAAAGTAGAAGAGCACGTCCGTAGACTCAAATTTCTCCGCGAGCACAGGAGTCACGCCCCAGGAAAGTGCAAGTCTTCTGTAACTCTTTTCGCTGGTCGTGATACCGATGATATCTACCGGGCAGCGAAAACGCGACACCATGCGCACCGTGATGCCCGACATGGAGCACACCGCAATGGCCTTCGCATTGACGTCGATGGCCATACCGCACACCGCATGGGAAATGCAGTCCACGTTGTTGCGCATCTCGAAGGAATAGTTGTGGAAACGCTTGTCGTAGTGAATCTCCGACTCGGTAGCCTCGGCGATGGACGCCATCATGGATACCGCCTGCTCGGGATACTTGCCCGCAGCGGTCTCTCCTGAAAGCATCACGGCCGAAGTGCCGTCATATACCGCATTCGCCACATCGGACACCTCCGCTCTGGTGGGTCTCGGTGAGGAGATCATGGACTCAAGCATCTCCGTTGCCGTGATCACACGCTTGCCGAGAAGTCGGCACTTGGTGATCAGTCTCTTTTGTACGGCGGGGAGTTTCTCGGGTGCGATCTCCACACCCATATCGCCTCTGCCGATCATAATGCCGGAGCACAGCTCACAGATTTCTTCTATATTATCAATACCGGGCTGGTTTTCAATCTTCGCTATAAGCTCGATATCCGGAGAACCGTTCTCGTCTAAGAAGTTCTGCACCGCCTCAAGATCCGCCGCACGGGATACGAAGGAGCAGGCGATGAAGTCTACCTCCTCACGGATACCGAAGAGGATGTCTTCCTTATCCTGGTCGCTTAAGAAGTCCGTGCTCATGATCTTACCCGGAAAATTCATACTCTTTCTGTCGGAGAGCACACCGTCGTTTTGCGCCTCGCAGACCACGTCGTCTCCGGCGATCTCCTTCACGACGAAGTCCATCAGACCGTTCGCAACCAGGATGTGATCTCCTTCTTCCACGTCCTTCGCAAGCCCCTTAAAGCTTACGCAGACACCCGTCTCATCTCCCGGTGCATCGCCCGAACGAAAGGTAAATGTATCGCCTTCCTTGATCGACACCTTGCCGTCCTTAAAGGTTTTGATGCGAAACTCCGGTCCCTTGGTATCGAGCAGGATGGCGATGGGAAGTCCCAGCCGGCTGCTCACCTCGCGAATATTCTCGATTCTTTTTTTATGTTCCTCGTGTGTACCGTGAGAAAAGTTGAGTCTTGCCACATTCATACCCGCAAGCATCAGCTTCTCAATCATCTCCGGGCTCTCACTGGCCGGCCCTATGGTACATACGATCTTTGTCTTTCTCATGTCCTTTGTGTCCTTTCTCTGCAAATCAGTTCCATCATATCACAAGCGAAAAAAAGCCTCAACAAAAAAAGTCGGACTTTCGTCCGGACTTTTTTAGCCGAGTGCCACGTCCAAAGCCATCATCAACGAAAAACCGATGGCGAAGGAAATGACGCCGATATTGGAATGTTCCCCCGCCGACATCTCGGGGATCAGTTCTTCCACTACCACATAGAGCATCGCGCCTGCCGCAAATGAAAGCAGATACGGCATCGCCGGGACCACAAGTCCCGCAATGAGCACGGTGATGCCTCCGAAGATCGGTTCCACCGCCCCTGAAAGAACGCCCAGTACGAAGGATTTCGTTTTGCTCTTCCCTTCCGAGTAAAGCGGCATGGATATGATCGCTCCCTCGGGGAAATTCTGTATGGCGATTCCCAGCGCAAGCGCCAGTGCGCCGCCCGCCGTGATCATCCCGGACCCGTTCACGAGCCCCGCATAGACAACGCCGACCGCCATACCCTCCGGGATGTTGTGCAGCGTCACCGCAAGCACCAGCATGGCCGTCCTGGTAAGATGGCTCTTCGGGCCCTCCACCTGGTTGATACTTCGATGGAGATGCGGTATCACGTGATCCAGCAAAAGCAGAAACAAGATACCCAGCCAGAAGCCGATAAAGGCGGGAAGAAAAGCAAGTCTTCCCTTATCCTCCGATTGCTCGATGGCCGGAACGATGAGGCTCCATATGGACGCCGCCACCATGACGCCCGCGGCAAATCCCGTAAGTGCTCTTTGAATGCTTGTCTTAAGATCCTTCTTTAAGAAGAATACGCATGCCGATCCCGCCGCAGTTCCGGCAAAGGGGATCAGCAGTCCTGTTACTACTGTGTTCAATCAAATCATCCTTCCGATCGAATACCGGAAACCGTATAACCGAGATCGGTGATCGTCTGACGAAGCACTTCGTCATCGATGTCCTTCCCGAGCTGTACGATCGCCAGTCCTCTGTTTCTCTTCACCTTCGCGCATACGCCGTCTACGGAGTTCAATGCGTTCTGGATTCTGGCAGCACAGTGATCACAGGTCATACCTTCTATGAGGATCTTCTTTTTCGCTATCACACGCGCCGGTTTCTTCGGCTTGATAAGCACCGGCTTTCCGCCACCGCCGCAGCATGCGCCTTCGCCCTTGAAATGCTTTACGGAACTTTTCACGGCAAAGAACATCATGACCGCTATCACTGCTATGACAATGATATCAGTTATTGTTCCGTTTGTCACCTTTCGTGTACGCTCCTTCCGCATTTGCAGGCTTTGCCGCAGCTTTTAGCCATAGGGCAGCCGATACAGTGGCTGCCCTTCTTTTTTTCTTTGTAAATGTAGCCGCCCGCTCCCGCTACGAGCAGGACAACTATGATCAATGCGATCAGATTGGCCATGATTAAAACCTCATCTTAGTTAGCCTTCAAACGATACTCCACAACCATCTTTCTTCGATTGGAAAGGATGATGCCCGTGATCACTGCCGCAAAACAAAGCACTGCGATCAGTCCGCCGACAAATCCTGCGCCGAGGCTGCCTGTGGTGATCAGTGTTCCGATCTGGTATACCAGGAAGCCTACGGTATATCCTGTTACAAGCTGAAGTCCGATAGCACCCCAGAGCCACTTTGCAGACTTCATCTCGGAATTCATAGCACCGAGGGCCGCAAAGCAGGGCGGTGTATAAAGGTTGAACATCAGGTATGCAAGTGCAGCGACCTTGGTGATACCGATCACTGCTGCCACGGAAGTTCCCTCTCCGACAAGCTCAAGTTCGTCGGGATCAACCAGGTTGGTAATTGCATAAACGGTCGCGATGGTTCCTACTACATTTTCCTTTGCGATAAATCCGGTGATGGCTGCAGCTGCAAGCTGCCATGCTGCCACACCTACGATGGGTACAAGCAGTACGGAGAAGGGTCCTGCGATGGATGCGAGGATGGATGTATCCTCCATGCCTTCCTCCACTGCCTCGAAGCTCCAGTTGAATGCCTGCATGATCTGTACGACAGTGTTGCAGACAAGGATAACGGTACCGGCCTTGATGATGTATGCCTTACCACGCTCAAGCATGGACTTTAATGCGAAGAGCAGGCTGGGTACCTTGTACTCGGGAAGCTCAATGATGAAGAAGCTCTTTCTGTATTTCATACCGGTGATCGCCTTGATCAAAAGCGCACCGAGAAGGATCAGCACGATACCGACCATGTAGCATACGAAGCTTACCCACTTTGCATCCGGGAAGAATGCGCCTGCGAAGAGCGCGATTACGGGAAGCTTGGCACCGCAAGGCATGAAGGTTGTAAGCATGGCAGTTGCGCGTCTTTCTCTTTCGTTACGAATGGTACGGCATGCCATGATGGCGGGGATGCCGCAACCGGTTCCGATGATCATGGGGATCACGGACTTTCCGGAGAGTCCCACACGCTTAAAGATGGGATCGAGCACAACCGTCGCTCTTGCCATATATCCGCAATCCTCAAGAAGTGCGATCAGGAAGTACATCACCATAACGAGGGGCAGGAAGCCTACAACTGCGCCGACGCCGCCGATGATACCGTCAACCAAAAGCGCGTAAAGCAGCGGATTAGCGTCTGCCATCTTGTCTCCGACCCAGCCCTGGAAGGTCTCGATCCAGCCTACCAGTGCATCTGCCAACCAGGTTCCCACCGTGGTCTGGGAAATGTAGAACACCAGGAACATGATTCCCGCGAAGATGGGAATACCGATGATGGGGTGCGTGATCACCTTGTCGATGGCATCTCCCTTGGTCTTATCCTTGGTGAGGGTCTTTCGAACCTCAACATCCTTTACGATCTTGTTTACGAAGTCATAACGTCTGCGGTCTGCAGCCTCTACCGACTTCTTGTCGGTGAGATCCACTTCACCCTCGTCAAAGGGTGCGGTCTGCTTTGCGCCCGCAAGCATCTCTGCTGTTTTCACCACCTCGGCAAGTCCCTTTCCTTCTGTGGAAACGGTTTCAAGCACAGGGCACCCGAGCTTCTCGGTAAGCTTCTTTACATCGATGGTGTTACCCTTTTTGCTGTTGACATCGCTCTTATTCAGGGCAACCACTACAGGGATTCCGAGCTCGAGCAGCTGTGTCGTAAAGAACAGGCTTCGGCTCAGATTGCTTGCGTCCACGATATTGATGATGGCATCGGGATGCTCGTTCTTCACATATCCACTGGTGATACTTTCCTCCGACGTGAAGGGTGACATGGAATAAGCGCCCGGCAGATCGACTGCGATCAGGTCTTTTCCGCTGCTGTTAAAGTTCTTCTTGATCGGGCTTTCTTTCCGGTCTACCGTAACGCCGGCCCAGTTACCGATCTTTTCGTTTCTTCCCGTCAGCGCGTTGTACATTGTTGTCTTTCCGCTGTTGGGGTTGCCTGTTAATGCGATTCTCATTTCTTACATCCTCCCTTTATACCATGATCGCCGAAGCAAGTTCGGGATCAATGTTGTATCTCGCATCCTTGATTGAAACAACCAGGTTCCTTCTTTTATCTACCACGGTGATCTTCTCACCGCTGTAGCATCCGAGCGAGAACAGAAAGCTCTCCATCTCTTCATCTCCATCGGTGTCCACACCTGTTATGGTGTACTCTTTTCCGATATCCGCTTCATTCAGATTCATCTTCATCACCGCCTCTCCTTCCTTGATTAGCACCCGCTAACCATCCACATTATAATTAGCAAGGGCTAACTCGTCAAGTCTTTTTTTATGACTTCCCAACATCTTGATAGATCGGTTCGTTTGTGTTAATCTACTTATATCAATATGTCGGAAAGGAATGTTGTTATGGCATTATTGGAATCCGGGGAAATGTACCTCGAAACCATCTATGTGCTTTCCCAGAAATCAAACGCCGTCCGCGCGATCGATATCGGCGAGGAAATGGGTTATTCCAAGCCCTCTGTCAGTCGTGCACTCGGACTGCTTAAAGACGACGGTCTCATCAAGAAAGACGAAGACGGTTTTATCAAGCTGACCAAGGCCGGAGAGATCCACGCCAAGCAAATCTATGAGCGCCACACCGTACTCTCCGATCTGTTTATCAGTCTCGGTGTCGACGAGAAGACAGCGACCGAAGATGCCTGCCGGATCGAACACTACATCAGCGACAAAACATTTCAGGCACTCAAAGCACATATCGAAGCTTTCAAATCCAAATGATCAAAATCGGCAGCACCGGAACTTATCATCCGGCGCTGCCGTTTTTTTATTCTACATTTTTGAGTGCCACATCCATAGGGATATGCTTGATCCTGATAAAGTCGATCACTGATACAAAAGCGTAACCGATCAGGAGGTAGAGTACTGCAAGCACCATGGAGCCCGGCTTCATATAGAAAGCGAAATAACCGTCCATCTGCATCATGAAGACATGGAAGATCCATATCATCAGATAGTAACCGATCACAAAGCTGATCAGCGCAAAGAGGACTACGACAATCGCAGTCGGCACGATGTAGAGCGCACCGATCTCACTGTTCTTAAAACCGAGGATCTTCACCATGGAGATGGAATGCTCGTTTCTCTCAATGATGATCTTGGCAAGCAGGTAGATCAGCGCCGCCGTCATCACGATCAAAGCGTACTTGAATACATCCATCATACCGCCCATCGAGTGCATGAGCTGATTGGTAACCTTTAAGATATCCTTCGACGTGATCACCGTCGCGATACTTTCCTCATCGATATCCGTGATCTCATTTCTTGAAAAGAATCCGGAAAAGTCATCCTTGTCCTTATCAAATGTCTCGTTGAAATCTTCGTGTCGCATGAACACTGCGATACCGCCGTCATAATCCACGATTCCGGCAACCGTAAACTCATAGGACTTGTTCTCGTATTCCTCGTGAAGTTCTACCTTGTCACCTTTTTTGATTCCGAACTTGCTGGCAAATGCACTCGAGATATAGACGTTCTTTCCCTGCGCGTCGCTGCCGAGACTTACATAGTAGCTGTCGTCTTCAACGCCGTAAACTGTCACGCCTTCGTCTCCGCCGCTTCCCATACCTGTGCGGAAGGATGACTTTCCTTTGTGATACATCAGGCTTGTCATGCCGAAGCGCTCTGCGGTCTTCTCAGAGGTTTCGATGGTGTTTCCATCCTCATCCTCCGGTCCCATCAGCATGTACTGGTACTCGGCAAACATCATATCCGGTGCCTTATCCGCGTAATGTGTAAGGGAATCCGGAAGTCCGAATGCGAAGCACAGCATCAACTGGATGAAGATGACGCCGAAGATCAAAACCAGATAATTCGGCATATTCTGGAAAAGTATCCTCAGTCTGAACCTGTGCATAAAGGACCAGGAGGGAAGTCTTCTCGCCTTGGTTCTCTTGGTCTTTACAAGATCGTGGCGCAGGAACTTCAAGGGACTTAACTGCAGCTTCTTTACGATAACGATCAGGTTGACCGCAAACATCAAAACAAGCGGGATCACCGTGGTCTTCACCAGGGCCATATTGCTCCAGACGGTACGGCAGGCAGGCAGACTGTAGCTGTTGTAATAAAGTCCTACCGCCACATCCCGGAAGAGGGTGTAGCCGAGGATGTTTCCGATCAGCGCACCGAGTACCGTCACGATGATGGGCATCGTCATATAGTGCACGATCAGCTCACTCCTGCTGTAACCGGACGCGCGCAGCGTACCGATCACGGAAGCCTCCTTGTCGATGGTATTGCTTATGGTGATCGCGAAGATAAATGCGATGACGCCGATCAGGATGTAGCACAGGATGCTTGCACCCGTGGTATCACCCTCGATGTCGGTGATCGCAAAGTTGCTCGCCTGTCTTAAATACTCCGGCAGGTAATCTTCTATTTCATTGTCATAAACAAGTGTCTGTGTGATAAGCGCCTTTAAGAATCGCTCGGAATAATTTTCCTGATCTTCCTTTTCTACGGGCTTTTTGTCATACATGAACCCGTAGCTGTAATGTGTTCTGGTTTTAACCTCAGCGAAAGCTTCCGGTGTCATCATGGCAACATCGAATCCGAAGGAGTCAAACATCAGATCCGTGTTGTTCTCGTGAAGGGTCAGATAGTTTACATAGGAAAGAAGACCTACAACCTTGTACTGTTTTCCTCCAACCGTGATCGTATCGCCAATCTTTACGCCCACGTTGTCCGCATGCATTCTGTCGATGGCGATCTCGTCTGCCGCAGTCGGCGCATGTCCCTCGTTGAAGGACGCAAGATCGATGGTTGCGTCGGTCTTGTAGATTCGGACATTTGCCTCTTCTTCTCCGTCGCCGTCCACATCCTCGGGTGCTTCCTTATAGAAGTTCTCATAAATCGTTGTGGTGACGGGCTTATGCTCCTCGTTCAGCTTGTACTGATCCGCGATCTCGTCCCACTTTTCGTCGACCTTTTCCTCGACGGTGTCGTGCGCTTCCTCGTAAGCCTCCTTCTCTGCCTTCTTGAAGTCGTCCGATTCGCGCGCTTCCTTCATTGCATCCTCAAAGGATGCGTCCATGGCTGCATCAATCTGCTGCCCGATCATCTCTTCGTCAGTGATACCGTAGGATGCGCACTGCGCTCTGACGCCATCCTCGATGGCCTGCTTCACCTGCTTTTCGAGTTCCTCTTCGACGGCGTCGGCAACTTCCTTATCCGCCTCCCGGATACCCTTGTCGATCAGGTACTGACGTACATCCGCCATCTCTCCCTTGGAAATATCATCGAGCAGTTCCTGCGATGCCTTACGGGAAAGTTCAAAGCTTCCGTCCTCAAGCTTCAGCGTCTCTCTGCCGTCATAGGCCGATGCAAGCATACTGTCATGTCCGACATACATGCCGGAGATCACGCCGATCATCAAGACCATGAAGATGATGATCACCGCATATTTGTGCCAGTCGGATCTTAATTCTTTCGGCACCCTTTTGATCAATGGATTCCTCATGTCATCGCCCCCTTACCACTCAAGCTCGGCAGCCGGAATCTTGTTCTCAATGATATTGTTGTGGCGAACGACGCCGTCGCGGAGTTTGATCACGTGATCCGCCATATTCTTGATGGCCTCGTTGTGCGTTACCATGATGACAGTGCTTCCGTACTTACTGTTGCAATCCTCGATCAAAGCGAGGATCTCCTTGGAGGTCTTATAGTCAAGCGCTCCGGTCGGCTCATCACAGAGCAGGATGTCGGGATTTTTCACCACGGCTCTTCCGATGGAAACTCTCTGCTGCTGGCCGCCGGACAGCTGATTGGGATACTTATACTTGTGATCCTGGAGTCCGAGTGTGGTAATCACCTCTTCAACGTCTAAGGGATTAGACGAAAGATAGGCGCCCACCTCGATGTTCTCCTTTACATTTAAGTTCGGAATCAGGTTGTACATCTGAAACACGTAGCCGAGGTGGGTGCGGCGGTACTGCGTAAGCTGCTTCTCGCTCATCTCTTCGAGCTTATCCCCTGCGATGCTCACATATCCCTCATCCGGCGTATCGATTCCGCCGATGATATTTAAGAGCGTCGACTTTCCGGAACCGGAAGGTCCGAGCAGTACGCAAAACTCACCCTTCTTCACGGTGAAATCCATACCGCGCAAAACATCCTGCCTTGCCTCTCCCGTTCCGAAACTCTTTTTCAGATCCTTGATTTCAAGAAAACGTTCGTCCATATTACTCCTCCTGTTTTATCGAAAGGTTAGTCTTTGCTAACCTCCGTTTGCAAAAAACCGGCATTTCATCCGATTTTCTACTGTTCTTTCATCATGACCAATTCGATCCAGCCCTTGACCAGATAATTCAAGATCGGTCTCATCCTTCGCTTCGCTTCTTCCACGTCCTCCACATGTCTGATCACATTTGTGAATGCATCGATCGTAAGATGTGCCATCCAGTGGGACATATACGCGTCTACGGTATAGCCCTTCATGCCGGATACCATCACAGGGATCGACTGCTCGATCAGATCCACAAACTCATCCACACAGTTTTCGTACACTGTGTTCTCTGCCGAGTTCAGGACGAGAATAAAGCTGTCACGATAGCGGTAAATGTACTCAATGAACATATCGCTCTCGTCGGAATGATCCGGATCGATATCCTGTACCGAATCCATCCCTGACATATACTCGCGATCGTCTTTAAAATGTTTCGCAAGCAGCTCCTTCAGTCCCGCAAGCGGTCCGTCGACAATCTCGGCGAACAGTTCCTCCTTGTTTTTAAAGAAGAAATACAGGGCCCCCGTGGTAACTCCCGCTTGGGAGCATATGTTTCGCAGGGACGCCTTGTTATACCCCTTCTCAAGGAATTCCTTCTTGGCTGCTTCGATCAGAAGTTCTCGTTTCTTATATTCCATATCCTGCTTCATAATTAAACCCGCCCAAAAAGATAACAGCGTTACGTAACGCTGTTATCTTAATGCATCCTTCCGGGTTTGTCAACACTTTTTTATTTGGATGTGCATTTTTCCTCCGGTAAAAGGTTCGTCATACTCCTTAGACCGAGCGCCACAGTGGAGCCATTATGGAGCGTCGCGCTTGTCGCCGGGGGCAGAACGCCGGCGATGCCGAGTCCGATCAATGCTGTGTTAAATCCCACGATCGTTCTGTAGTTAAACCGGATCCGCTTCATCAAAAGGGTACTGATCTCCTTTAGCACCACGATGCCGTTTAAGTTATCGGAGCCGATCGTAATATCCGCAATCTGTCTGGCAATTTCCGCGCCGTCACTGATCGCTATACCTGCATCCGATGCCGCTAAGGCCGGCGAATCATTTATACCGTCTCCCACCATGATCACGCTATGTCCGCAGGCCTTGGCTTTCTCCACATAGTTTGCCTTATCCTCCGGAAGCACCTCGGCGTAATACTCGGTGATCCCGGCTTCCGCCGCAATCTTTGCGGCTGTTCTCTCACTGTCGCCGGTCATCATGACGATATGCCGAAATCCCTGCTGCCGTAAGCGATTCACAACATCACGCGCCTCGGTACGCAGCGGATCCTCGATCAGAATGCAGGCGCACAGACTGCCGTTCTTTGCAAAATACAGGTGTGAATATTCGTCGGGCAGAGAATCAAACAGTTCTTTTTTGCCTTCCGGAATGCACACGCCCTCATCCTCGAACAGGAAGTGATAGCTTCCTATGACAGCCTTTTCTCCGTTAATCTCGGATGCGATTCCGTGTGCAACGATATACTCGACATTTGTATGCATTTCCTCGTGAAGCAGGCCTTTTTCAAAGGCCGCATCCACAACCGCTCTGGCTACGGAGTGCGGGAAGTGCTCCTCAAGACAGGCCGCCTGTCTTAACAGCTCATCCTCCGTCTCGTCATTAAACGAAACCACCCTTACCACTGTCGGCTGTGCCTTGGTGATGGTTCCGGTTTTGTCAAACACGATGGTGTCCGCATCCGCCACAGCCTCGAGGAATTTTCCTCCCTTTACGGTGATGCCGTACTCCGAGGCTTCCTTGATCGCGGAAAGAACGGAGATCGGCATGGCCATCTTCAAGGCGCAGGAATAATCTACCATCAGAACGGATACCGCCTTAGTGACATTTCTGCTAATCGCCCATGTAAGACCTGCCGCCATCAACGTATACGGCACAAGCTTATCCGCGATCCTCTCCGCTTTGCTCTCGAGCGCGGATTTCATCTTTTCGGATTCCTCAATCATCCTGACGATCTTATCAAATCTTCCGCAGCCTTCCGTCTGTGTAACTTTGATGGTCAGGTCTCCCTCGGAAACCACGGTTCCGGCAAAGGCGCTCATACCGACGCACTTGCGCACCGCCGTGGATTCTCCGGTCATGGATGCCTGATTCACCATCGCCTCACCGGAATCAACCTCACCGTCAAACGGAATCATATTTCCCATTCTGACGACAACTCTGTCTCCGCATTCCACGGTCGACGCATCCACCTGCACCTCTCCGCTTTCGGTCAGGAGCCATACCTTATCTATATTCAGAGACATCCTTCTGGCCAGGTCATCCACGGATCGCTTATGCGTCCACTCCTCCAGCGTATCTCCGATCTTCAGAAGAAACATGACATTGGATGCTGTCTGATAATCCTTGGTCAGCACTGCGGACGAGATGGCCAGTGCGTCAAGCACCTCCACCTGCAGGTGTCTGTTCCCGAGGGTCTTTACTCCACGCCAAATGTATTTCACAGCCTTGACCGTATCTGCGATCCTTCGAAGTGAAAACGGCAGAATTATGCGCTTTCCGAAGTGCAGGATCGCAGTCGTAACAATCCTGTCGTAATACTTTGCGGAAAGCTCTCTTCCGGAATACTCAAACCCCCTTTCCGGAACCTCCGTCCTCTCAAAGGAAAATTCTTTTATGATCTCTATGATCCTCGACCTGTCGCAATCAAAATAAACTGCTACATCCGCGGTTCGTTCATATACCCGCACATCCAGGATCCCGTCAAAGCTTTTCAGATAATACTCTATCGTGTCCGCCTCGCGAAAGCTCAGTCGTTTCTTCGCGAGATGGACGCGGATTCTGTTCCTTATCTCATGCTTTACCGTGAATTTCATTCTTCTTCCGCATCTTCCTTCTGTGCTCGTTCTTCATTGATTGCCTTGGCTTCTTCATAGATGTCTGTGCAATTCTCCTGAAGCGTTGTAACCTGATCGATCACGGAATCTTTCATTCTTAAGACGCCGGCTGTGCAGTGTGCATACACCTTCTTTGCGTCCTTCGATGAAAGCAGCTTGATCCCCTCCAGTCCGAAGAGTGTTCCGAGTGCAAATACGCCTACATTTTTAAGACTCATCATGTTGATCTCCTTTCGCTTGTTGCTGTCTCAATCCCGGTTTTGCATGACGAAACCGCAGTCGTAACAACTGCGGTTCGGTTAGCCACGCCTAACTAGATACCAATGTATCACAAGCATTTATGAAAGTCAACGACAAAGAACAGGGGAATTCCCTTGCGTCTGCAATCTAACAAATCGTATTCCTTCTTCACACGAAACGGTCTGAAACACTCTGAAACGTACTTTTGTTCCGAAAACAAAAAGTGCCGCAAACCCTTAT
>CAMOHF010000005.1 GCA_946614685.1 uncultured Clostridia bacterium
TGATCGTGAATACCGCAACAGGCTGCGGCTTTACTCCGCACTATGAGCCGCTTGAGAAGATGTACAGCGAGCTTAAGGACCAGGGATTTGAGATTCTCGACTTCCCCTGCAACCAGTTCGCCAACCAGGCGCCCGGAGATGCGGATGAGATTCATGAGTTCTGCACCCTGAAGTATGGAACCGACTTTCCGCAGTTTGCAAAACTTGATGTAAACGGTGATTCAGCAGATCCTCTCTTTGCATATCTGGCAACCGAGAAGCCCTTCGAGGGATTCGGCAAGGGTATCAAGAATGCTGCCTTGAACAAGTTCGCGAACATGAACAACAAGGCTTACGGCGATAAAGCATACATCAAGTGGAATTTCACCAAGTTCCTCGTGGACAGAGAGGGCAAAGTCATTGCCAGATTCGAGCCTACCGTAGATATGGACAAGGTAGAAGAAGCGGTACGCGCAGCCCTTTAAAATGCGCTTTCTCCATAAAACAGGTGCCGGGTTCCTTAAGGGTGTCCGGCGCCTTCTGTATTTGTACTTGCATTGAAGGCATGATTATGGTACAATTCCTCTGTTTGTAAAGCCTTTACAGACGGAATGCCAATGTAGCGCAGTTGGTAGCGCAACTGATTCGTAATCAGTAGGTCACGGGTTCGAGTCCCGTCATTGGCTCTCACTGAGCCATGCACAGAAAAACAAAGAAAGACGGCCGCGGGAGCTTGCTCACAGTCGGCCGTCTTTCTTTGTTTTTCTGTATACGGCGAAGCCGTACCCACGAGTGACTGCGTCACTCGTGGGATGCATGGCTCAGTAAGAGTCAATGTGTGGGTGACGAAGCCGTACCCACGAGTGACTGCGTCACTCGTGGGGTGCATGGCTCGGTGAGAGCCGGCACGTCTAAACTTGATTTGATTCACCGAAGTGCTTATAATAAGAAGGTCAAAAAAACCAAAGGTGAATGATATGACCATAGAACACGTTGCCATGTATGTGAACGACCTTGAGGCGGCAAGAGACTTCTTTGTAAAGTACCTCGGCTGATCCTGCCTTTGCTTGTATGAAATTGACGACTTTGCTATAATGCCTACGGAGGCTTTTGATATGAAAAACCGTGAGATCCGGTGGGATAAACTCGATAATACGGCGAACCTGTTTCCCGTGATCGCAAGAGAGGGCATGAGTAATGTCTATCGCGTAGCGGTCACGCTGAAAGAGGAGATCGTGCCGGAATTATTGCAGCAGGCGTTGGAACGTGTCCTGCCTTATTTTGATGTATTCAACATGAAATTGAAGCGGGGGCTGTTCTGGTACTACCTTGAGTCCAATGAAAAGCCGGCGCCGCTTGTGCATGAGGAGTATGAGTATCCGTGCCAGTATATCAATCCCTATGCGAACAACGACTACCAGTTCCGCGTGACCTACTACGGGAGAAGGATCAATTTAGAGGTCTTTCATGCCTTGACCGACGGCAACGGAGCTTTGCTCTTTTTGAAGGAGCTTTCTTACTGTTATCTGCGTCTGGCACACAAGGAGCTGCAGGAGGTGCAGGGCGAGAGTCTGTCCGCAAATACCTCTTTGGACAGCAGGGACAGCTATCTCGACAATTATAAGCAGAAGGCCAAGAAGGGATACAAGACCGAGAAGGCTGTGATCATCAAGGGTGAGAAATTCTACAAGAGCCAGTACGGGGTGATCCAGGCTTATATCAGCCTTGCGGATATCAAGCGGGTATCCAAGGCTTACGGTGTGACCATCAATCAGTATCTGGTCAGCGCGTATACCTACGCCATCTACAAGGGCTATCTGGACGGCAAGCCTTCCTCACATCCGATTTCCACCTGCGTTCCGGTAAATTTAAGGCCCTATTTCGGTTCCGAGACGACGAAGAATTTCTTCGCAGTGGTATCCGCGGTGTTCAAGCCGACGGAGGAAAACTATGAATTTGAGGATGTCCTTCGCATTATCTCCGGAAGTCTGAAGGAACAGATCTGCAAGGAGCATCTTGAAGAACTGTTCTCCTACAATGTATCCAACCAAAAGAATATCATGCTTCGCGCGTTTCCCTTATTCCTGAAGAATATCGGCATGAAGCTGGTGTATAACGGCTCGGCCAGAGCGAATACCTCGACGCTTACCAATCTGGGCGTGATCACCGTGGACGAGGCCTACAGAGACTACATCGAGAGTTTTTACGCCTTGCTCTCCATGTCCAAGGGACAGAACTTAAAAGGCGCTGTTTGCTCCTACAATGATACCCTGGTCTTCTCGCTTTCCGCAGCGGTGCGGGAAACCGATGTGCAAAAGGAGTTCATCCGACGCATGACCGAGGACGGTATCCATGTTGAGATTGAAACGAACGGAGTGTATGATGAATCATTGTCCAAAATGTAAAGTTTATATCAGAGATGAGGCTGTCATCTGCCCGCTGTGTGGGGCGCCTCTGGCAGTCGATAACACGGAACAGCGTATGGTGGGCTACCCGGATGTGGCTTACAGGCTGAAGTTTATGCGTCTTTTGATCAAGATCGCGCTTTTTGCTTCGGTGGTTGGTCAGGGTATCTCCATGTTTGTGGATTACTTTATCAACGGAGAATTTTCCTGGTCCCTGATCACGGGCGTGGGACTGGCCTTCGGCTGCTTTACGCTTGTGTATTCCTTCGAGAATAACAAGTCCGTGCAGCACAAACTGGTCGGGCAATTGATCGCGGCGATATTGGTGATCCTGATTCTGAACCGGATCATCGGCAGAGGAGACTGGGGACTTACCATCGGTATTCCGTCGGCGATCGCGGCAATCCAGAGCGGTCTCTTGATCCTGCTCTTTATGAAACTGTCACACTGGAGAATTTATGTGATGGCAGAGGTATACATTGTGGTGACGGCTGTTTTGATGTTTGTGATCGTGCTTGTGACAAAACATGATTTTTGGCTGCTTTCCGCACTTTCCGCCATCTACACCGTCGTCGTTATGGCAGCGATTGTTGTCTTCGGCGGTCGTCATGCAACCAATGAATTAAAGCGAAGATTCCGGGTCTAGTATGGAAGAAGAACATATCAGCAGAAAAGCAAAACTGATCCGTGAGCTTGTGGCAAGATTCAACGGCACGCCCTTCATAAAGGATCACATCATCGGTGATCATCGGGGTGACAGCGACTTTGATAAGGAATTCAAGTATCCGGATCACATAAGTACAACCAAGGTGTCTGTCGGAAATCTCAGGATGGAATTTGCCGAGGCTGCGGAACCGAAGTCCGACAAGGTGGTTCTTCAGCTGCACGGCGGAGGCTATGTCGGAGCTTTCAAGAATAACTACCGGCGCCTGGCCGGGTATTACATTGAGGTGGGGGTTGCGGCGGTTCTTACGCCGGACTACCGCGTGGCGCCGGAGCATGTCTTTCCGGCTGCGCTTCATGACGGATTAAAGGCCTACGACTGGCTGCTTCAAAGAGGCTACCGTGACGATCAGATTATCTTTGCGGGAGACTCCGCGGGCGGAGGTCTGGCGCTTGCCATGTGCCACTATCTGATCGACCGTGAACGACCGCTTCCGGCAGGTGTGATCGTCATGTCTCCCTGGGCGGATCTTGCGGCGAGCGGACCGTCTTACCGGGAAAACTACGATATGGATCCTGTTTTCGGGAATTCCGGAGACGACCTGATATTCGAGAATCCCTATCCGGGACACTCGGATGTGCACCATCCTTACATATCCCCGGCCTACGGTGATTTCTCGGGGTTTCCGCCTATGCTGGTGCAGGTGGGGACAAGGGAGATGCTCTTGTCCGATGCGCAAACCGTGGCGGAGAAGGCGAGAAAGGCAGGCGTCCGTATACGTTATACCGAGTATGAGGGTATGTTCCACGTGTTCCAGATTGCGGGACATGTGATGGAGGAAAGCAAGCGCGCATGGGCAGAGATCGCGGGTTTTATCTCGCGCATTTAGTTGATTTTTTAAAACACGTTTGTTATAGTGAGACGAGAATACATTTAGGGGGTAAGTTATGAATTGTTCAATATGTAATGCAGTGATCCCTGACGGCGCGACGACCTGTCCGATCTGTGGAACGCCTGTTCAGCAGACGACGGCACCTGCCTCTTCGGGATTTCGCCTTGCGCCGACACCGGTACCGACAGCGGATGCTACGGCACAGCCGCAGCAGACAGGCTATGAGCCAAATGTGCCTTACAACACCTACGGTGCTGCCGGAAACGGTGTATATCACGGCTATAATACGAATCTTCCGATCGATCGCAAGAACAATTTCCCGTCCTACGAGATGGAAGCGGGACAGCCGATGGATCAGAAGCAGTTCTTCAAACAACGCTGTCCGTTCGAAGTGCAAAGACAGATCAAGTCGGCGTACTGGATTTGCTATATCCTTGGTGCGGTGTTCCTGGTTCTCGCATTTGTCTGCATATCCAATCCAAGTGCTTTCATGTGGAGAAGCGGTGATACGGCGTACTATCTCGATGAGAACAAGATCCTGGTGTACGGCGTTTTGGCAATTGCCTGCGGCATCGGTATCCACCTGCTGCTTAGCCGCGTCGCATCCCTGGCGCTCCTTGCCATCTCGGCGATCATGGCGCTTATGGGCATCGTGAACGGCGGAGGTATCGGCTGGATGGGATATATGATGATCGCAGCCGGCATCTACGCGACCATCGGAACCTTCAATTTCCAGAAGCAATACGCAGAGTATCAGATGCGAAGATAACAGAAATCAAAAATGTGCCGGACACATTCCGTAAGAGGAAGGATGTCCGGCACATTTTTTGTGTGCTGTGACGATTATGCTGTACGGGATTTAACTTAGTGGCGCGTCAGGTGACTGACATCGATGAAGTCAGGGATCCCGCCTTCAAACTGCGGTATATTTTCGCCGACTACAAGCGGCTTTAAGTAGGTGATCATTTCGTCCGTGACGTCGTTGCCGGCGTCGTTGATCATCTCACGGGGAACTTCCTTCGCACGGTTTGCGACCTCGGATACGGGAACGGAGGTAAATTCGGTGCGGTAAGGCTGATCCGACATACGGTAGATGGCTGACATAAAGGCGGTCTCGCCCGCTGCGGCACGCTCTACGGCGTATCTGCCCGAAGCAGCAGCCTCGGCGATATCCGTGCCGGACGTAAGGTGTGCGGCACAGCGCTGAAGTACATTGACCTCGACGGAGCGAACCTTGACGCCGAGACGGTCTTTGACAAGATTTTCGAGACATTTGCCTGCACCGGAGAGCTGCGCGTGCCCGAAACGATCGGCTGCGGCTTCCGTAGCGGAAATGTAATTTCCTTCGGCATCGCGGATACCTTCGGATACGGCGATCACAACATTGCGGTGCTTGCCGATCAAAGCGGAAAGATCAGTGAGGAAGCTTTCCGTGTGGAAGGGAACCTCGGGAAGGTAGATTCTGTGAGGCGCAAGACTTGTGTCCGTACGTGCGAGCACCGAAGCTGCGGTGAGCCATCCGGCGTCACGCCCCATAATCTCGACGATGGTTGCGCTTTCCACATCGTAAATGTAACTGTCATATGCGATTTCCCGAACAATGGTGGCAATGTATTTTGCGGCTGAACCAAAGCCCGGTGTATGATCGGTCAGGATCAGGTCGTTGTCGATGGTCTTGGGGATGCCGACGATACGCACGTCGCTGTGAATCTTCTGTCCGTAAGAGGACAGCTTGTCGACGGTATCCATGGAGTCGTTGCCGCCGATATAGAAGAATGCACCGATCTCGTAGCGCTCGAATACCTTGAAGATCTGGCTGTAGACCGCGTCTTCCGTATCGGGATCGGGCAGCTTGTAACGACAGGAACCAAGGTACATGGCCGGGGTCAGCATCAGCTGCTCGGTGAATGCGGCGTCCTTGTCGGAAAGAATCTGAAACTGTTCGCGGAGCACGCCCTGAATGCCGTGGATTGCTCCGTACAGGATGTCAAATTCGGAATGCTCGGAAACTGCAGTAATCACACCTGCAAGTGATGCGTTGATGGCTGCGGTAGGACCGCCGGATTGTGCTACGATACAGTTCATATATAAGATCCTCCTCGATATGGTGACATTTGGGATCGGCCGGATCGCTCCGGCAGATACCCGACAAGTATATCACGAAAAACGGAAAATGTACAACTGCGGGCCTCGCGTCGGACTGGACGTGCTTGAGTACCGGGCATCGCGAATGTCAATAGGTATTCTGCACAAAATTGGAGGGTAAAACTTGGCCTGAAACCGGTTGAAAAAAAGACCTTCATAAGTTATAATAAACCCATGAGAAATCAGTAAAAAATATATCTGGAATGTTCGATACCTCCTGTTTATTTTGAACCTACATTTACTTTAAACGGGATTCCTAAATCGTAGTCGGATGTCAGGCCTCCGTTTGCAGTGGAAGGCAGAACACTACGTGCGGTTGCCCACCTAGCTTTGCTAGGAGTCAGAAGGCAGGAGACGGCATCCCGGATATATTCTTTTTTTGAGGAAATTATGGGAAAAAAGCTGCTTGCGATCGTCGGTACCATGCTGCTTCTCATCCTTGTGATGATCGGCTGGCACGAGATTGCGCGAAAGATCAATAAAGACAAACATAAGGCAACGGACACGGATGCCGCAACAGAGAGCAATCTGGATCTGTATTACAGCTATGGCGATGTGGAGGCCCGTGTTGAGCGGCTGGCGACGGACGCAACGAAGCGGGAGGCCCTAAACCGCCTGATCGATCCTTTAAACCGAAGCGGCAAGGTGAATGTGGCCTGTATCAGGAATATGTGCTCCATTATCGGAGCGCCGGAAAGCCTTTATGCAGATATTATCTTCTCGGACCGTGATGAGGATTACGTCACCAAGGAACAGTTTGACAGGATCTACGACAATATCATGCATTCCGACGCGGTGGAGGGACTTTCCTGTGAGACGGTATACGTTTTTGGTATCAATGATGAGGGAACCAAGCTCTCGGACGGAAGAAATGCTTACGATTTAGACACCGAGATTCCGGAGTCCTACTTCGGCAAACTGATCGATGTCTATGTCAACAACGGCACCGTGTTTGAAGTCCGGGGGGCGGCGTCCTCCGAGGCATCCGTATGTCTCGAATATGTGCTCGTGACGGCGCTCACCGACCAGAAGTGCACATTTCTCTACGGCGGAAGAACCGTGGAACAGTCCCTGATGCCCACGACCTCCATTTCGAAGATTGAGGAAGCGGACGGAGCGGCTCTCTCGTCTGTCACGGATGCAACGGCGACGGATGCAACCGCCACGGATGCAGTGGGCGGAATCGAGCGCACGGATATCTTTCTGGCGGATCTTACTGTTACCAATGACGGTATCCGCAAGATCGAGAAGCACAGTGCGTCTGCAAGAGCCCGTGTGATGGGTGTTTCCAACGGGGCGCTGGTGATCGAGAACCGCGGCGCAAGAAGAACATCCGTGAATATTCAGATTTACAATGTGCTCGGAGAACCTGCATTTGAAAGCAGCCTGCCTTCCCTTGCGGGGTACGAGAGCGTTGAACTGTTTGAACAGGACGGAGAGATTCGTGCCTGCGTGATCGATCGTGAGATGAAAAGCGACACAATCAGGGTGCTCCTTTCCGACTCCGAGGATGATTCTTACGATCTTCCGACAGTCATCTGCTCATCGGAGGGAGACTACAAGGTCTACTATCCGGACGGCAAGATCATCACGCATGACCCGACCGAGAAAGTGACGCTTGACTACAAGAAATTCAAGGAGGGAGACACGATTCGCATCGTGCCGCTTTCCGACGCAAAGCTTACCGTGGAGACACTTTCACGCTCGTACGGGGCGCCTTCCTACGAGGGTACCCTTGAGGCGATCGTTTCCGAAAAGGGATTCCATCTGATCAATGAACTGCCGCTTGAAACCTATCTCTATTACGTGGTTCCGAGCGAGATGCCTGCGGATGCGGGCGATGAAGCATTAAAGGCGATGGCGATCTGTTCCAGAGGCTATGCCGTGATGCAGATGCGCGATGTGACTTACGGTGCATACGGCGCGCATATCGACGATACGACCATGTCCCAGGTATACAATAATGTCCTTCCCTCGGAGCGCACCATTCGCGCGGTGAAGGATACTTACGGCATTGTACCCACCTACAAGGGCGAGTTGATCAAGCCCTACTATTACTCCACCTCCGGCGGCGTGTCCTGTACCAACGCCGAGATCTGGGAGGAGGAGGCTTATCCCTACTTCGAGGTGAAGACCGAAGAGAAGGACCGAAGAGATATCGACCTCTCCGATGAGACGCTTTGCAAGAATTTTATTGATAACAGCAGTGATTATGCTATTATAGATAAGGACATGCCTTTTTACCGCTGGCAGGTATCCTACACGAATGCCGAGATGACCGAAGCGATCAAAAGGATGCTGCCGGTTCGCATGAAACGCTCTCCGAACGGTGTCAGAAAGCTTTCGGAGGAGGACTTAAAGCTAGATCCGAAGCAGGATGCGGAAGCGGATACGTCTGAGGAAACCGGAGAGGACACCCCGCGGGGCGAGATCTTGGAGGATGCGGATATCGGCACCATCAAGTCCGTTAAAGTGAGCGAACGCTATCCGAGCGGTACGGTGAAGGCGCTTATGATCGAAGGCAGCAAGGCGACGGTGGAACTGACCGGACAGACGAACATCCGTCAGATCCTCTCCACTTTAAATGTTACCATTGAACTTTCGGACGGCAGCAGGCTCTCGGGCTGGTCGGCTGTGCCGAGTACATTTTACTATATTGAGAAGACCGGGACGGGCTACGTGATCCACGGCGGCGGCTTCGGCCACGGCGTGGGTATGAGCCAGTACGGCGCCATGATCCTCGCGGATGAGGGCATGGATTACAAATATATTCTCACCAGATATTACAGCGGCATCGAGTTCACCTCGATCTATGACGACGATGAAGAAACTGATGAGTAACATCTTAAAGGGTATAGGGACCTTTGGAAGGAAAGCCTCGGAGGACAGCCTGACCGCTTATGCGGCTCAGGCAACGTTCTTTGTTTTGCTTTCCTTTTTTCCGTTCATGATGCTTCTGCTCGTGATCTCGTCCAAACTATCCTTTGCGAATCCGAACGTTGTGCTCTACGTGATCGAGATTGCACCCCAACCGCTTACCGAGTATATCGCCAGAGTGATCTATGACATCCGTTTTTCGAGCGCGGCATCCTTTACCGTCGTGACTCTGGTGGTATCCCTCTGGTCCGCAGCCAAAGGCATGCAGACACTGACCAATGCATTAAACCGCATCTATCGCGTGGAGAAAAGAAGAAATGCGCTGGTGACCAGAGTGCTTTGCTCCCTATATACACTGGTCTTTCTGATCCTCTGCGTGGTGATCATTGTCGTTCACGTTTTCGCCAAGGGGATCGCCAGTGAGGTGATGAGTTATTTCCCGCAGTTTATCGATGAGACCATGTTGGTTTTAAGCCTCAAAAATGCATTCACATTTCTTGTGATCTTCATCTTTGTGCTTCTGCTTTACTATCAGCTGCCCGGACGAAAGGGCGAGATGAAACATGAGATCGTGGGTGCGGCTGCCGCGTCCTTTCTCTGGCTCATCGTAACACAGATTTTTACGAAGTATATCGGATATGCGGCCGGTAAGTCCACCATGTACGGAAGCATGACCACCCTGGTGCTGATTTTGATCTGGCTTTATATGAGTATGCAGATCATCCTGTATGGTGCGGAGATCAACTATTTCATGACGGATATGATCAACAAGGTGTTAAGACGCAGAAAGGCGAAACGCAGGCTGAAGCATGACACGAGACTTCATCGGAAAAAGGCGAGAAAAGCGGCCAGACAGAAAGATTCGGCCGGTGACGATATACAGGATTTGTCATAAGATGTCTTAGATGCTATAATCAACCAATATGATTGGATATGCGAAGGAGGAAAAATCATGTCTCTTGTAGTAAAGGATCTGTTTAAGCAGTATGGGGAAAAGACTGTTGTGGATCACATCAGCTTCTCAATGGAAAAGCCGGGTGTGTACGCACTTCTCGGTACCAACGGTGCCGGTAAATCCACATCCATCCGTATGATCCTCGGTATGCTTGAGAAGTCGGGCGGAGAGGTTACATGGAATGGCGGACCCTTAAACTTTGATACGTGCAATATCGGCTATCTTGCCGAGGAGAGGGGACTCTATCCGAAGTACACGCTTTTGGATCAGATCCGTTACTTCGGTGAGCTGCGCGGCGTGACCGGCAAGGTGCTTGAGGACCGCATCGCTTACTGGGCGGAGCGCCTTAAGGTGGAGGAGTATCTCTTCCCCGAGAAGGCAGCCGAGGCTGAGGAACAAAAGAAAGAGGCCGAGGGTGAAACAAAGCCCGCAAGACCTGTCAGAAAGAAGAAAGTAAAACCCAAGAGTGCGGATCAGCTCTCCAAGGGTAATCAGCAGAAAATCCAGTTTATGATCGCTATGCTGTCCGATCCCGAACTTCTCGTACTCGACGAGCCCTTCTCCGGACTGGATCCCGTGAATACGGACATCCTCAAGGAAGTGGTCAGAGAGCAGATCGCAGCAGGCAAATACATCATTATGTCCAGCCACCAGATGGAGGTTGTGGAGGAATTCTGTACGGATATCACGATCCTGCACCGCTCCAAGGCTATGGTGACCGGCAACTTAAACGACATCAAGAAGAACTACGGACGGGTAAATCTCCTTCTCAAGGTAGAGCAGGACGTGACAGACATCATTAAGAAGGAAGGGATTGAGATCCTTTCCGAGAAAGAGTACGAGTATCGTCTCAAGGTAACCGGAGATGAGCAGGGCAATCGTCTGCTTGCCGCCCTTGTAGAGGCGAAGATTCCCGTGGTTCGTTTTGATCTCTCAGAGCTTTCACTTCATGAGATCTTTGTAAGAGAGGTGGGTGAAGAAGCGAATGAGCAGTGAAACGAAACAGACCAGAGAGAACATCTATCGTCTTGACGGTCTTTCCAAGGTGTTCAAGTTCACCTTCCTGCAGACCATCAAGTCTAAGTCCTACCGCGTGTCCTTCATCATCTTTGTGATCGTGATGATCATGCAAAAGCCGATCAACTACTTTACATCAAGAGCGGGACATGCATCGACTGATGCAAAAACAACCGTTTCGGCAGAGAGCATCGATACGATCTATTTCAGCAATGAATCGGGCCTTCCGATGGATGTCAATGAGATCAAGAAGGATCTTTCAGCGAAAACTGAAGACGATGCGGGGAAACAGGTTGCCGACAAGATCACATCGATCAAGCAGACCGCGGACGAAACGGTTAAGAGTCTTGGTGTGAAGGATTGCCTGATCGTGATTTCCCGCGATGAGAAAGGCTTTGCTGTGAAAGGCGTTGTGTCGGAGAAAACCGAAGCGGATGTGTCCGAAGTAGATGCGCTTGCAGGTTTCTTTGAAGAAGAATTTACCACAGCCAAGCAGGAACAGTCCGGCATCACGGAAGAAGATATCAAGATGCTACAGAACGGTATCGCCGTGGAAAAACTGGCGTCCTATACTGAGTATAACGGATCAAGCGACGAAGATGTGACCAAATCCCAGTTTATGGGATATGCCCTTACGTTCTCCATCATTATCTTCCTGGTGAGCAGCATGGGTGCTTCCTATGTCATCGGCTCCGTAACGGAGGAGAAGACTTCGAAGCTTGTGGAGAGCCTGCTTGTGACTGTACGTCCCATGGCACTTTTGCTCGGAAAGATTCTCGGGATGCTCACCTACGTCCTGATGACACTGCTTACCGGTATCATCGGTGCGAAGATCGTAGATATCGTGATGTTTGACGTTATGAAACTGGAGATGGTTCAGGGAACGGAGACGATGTTTGATTTCGGTGTCCTGACCAAATTCGGTTACGGTATGACTGCACTCTTTGTCGTTACATTGCTGTTCGGATTCCTGGCCTTCGGTATTCTCGCGGGTATGCTCGGAAGCGCGTGCTCCAAGACGGAGGATATCCAGTCGGCTACAGGTACCGTGATGATGATCTCTATGGCGGGATACTTTGGCGCGGTGTTTATCGGTGGACTATCCGCAGCCTGGGCGCCTACGGTGCTTGCTTTGGTTCCGCCTTTTACCTTCTTTTCACTTCCGGTGCTGTTTGCCTGCGGAAAGATCGGTGTTGGTGTATTGATCGGCGGATTTGCCATTCAGATGGTGCTGGTCGTACTTCTTGCATGGCTGATGGCAAAGACCTACAGAAACCTTCTGCTTGCCGACAATAGTAAGCCGAAGCTCGGAGCGCTCCTTAAAGCGCTGAAAGCGTAAGGAGGTGCGAGATGTTTAAGAAAGCGGATAAAGTATTCAAATTTACATTTCACAATCAGGTGACATCCGGATCCTACAAAACGATGACGATTCTGATCACTCTGCTTCTGTTTATCATCCCGGTGGCGATCTTTGGAATGATCGGCGTATTTACGGGAAACAAGGAGGATGAGTCCACAGAAAGCGGCATAGATAAGGTGTACGTGGTCAATTCCATCGCTCCGGATGTGGACTACAACACACTGAACCTGATGCAGACGGAAAACTATACGGATATTATGTACGTGCGCGCGGAGAATCTCGACGCGGCGATCGACGAGATCACCAAGAACGGTGAGAAGACTTCGGTGGTACTTCTTATTGAGAAGAATGAGGACGGATATCTGATCGCCAATACGGTATATCCGGACGATACGCTCCTTGAGGCGGATAAGATGAAACACTTCAATGATTTCCTGTCGGAGCAGGAACAGGTGCTTACCGTGCTTTCCGGCGGGCTTTCTCCGGAGAGCATCATGCTGTTCTCTATTCCTACTTCCAAGGATGTTTACACAACCGCGGGATACGAGACGGGGACATCCATCTATGAGACGGACAAGGAATCCCTTCGTCAGAAAGACAATCAGGAGATTCTTCCCTCATTCAACATGATCCTGGTCTTTGTAACGGTTATGATCGTGTACTTCATCGTGCTTGCATATGGCGCAAGCATCAATCAGAATGTGGTGCTCGAGAAGGCGTCCAAACTGATGGACACCATGCTGATCTCCGTTCCGCCGAGATCCCTAATCTTCGGCAAGCTTTTGGGCGTGCTGCTTGCGGCGTTCATTCAGTTTTATCTCTGGATCGCAGCGCTGGTCGGCGGTATGATCGTCGGCGTGAAGTTTTATGAAAGTCTTGCGCCGAACGGCGAGCTCGCACTGATCAACTTCTTCAAGAGTTTTTCGGAACTGGGTCTGTTCAAGCCGCTGAACATCGTGATCGGTGTTCTCGTGCTGACCTTCGGCATCGTGCTTTATTGCGCGCTTGCCGCGATCTCCGGTGCGATCTCATCCTCAAAGGAGGAAGCGACCAGTAACCAGTCGATCTTTGTCATACTTCTCGTTGTATGCTTTTATCTCGTGTTGATGAAGGGCATGGAAGGAGAAGTTCCGAACTGGCTTTATATCTTCCCGGGTACCGCGGTCATGGTGCTCCCTGCAGGCATCTGCTTGGGAACCGTATCCGTAACGGTCGCATTGATCTCTCTTGCGGTCATGGCGGTAACCGCAGTGGCGGCGCTGGTACTTGCGGGCAAATTATATGTAATGATGGCGCTCTTTAAGGGTAACAACGTCAGAATCGGAAAAGCGCTTAAAATGCTCTTTTCTTCACAGAATAAGGTTCCCAAACAGACGAAGGAGTCATAGGCGACGGAACAAATAAGAAAAAACGGCGGTTGGTCTAGTACCAGCCGCCGTCTGCTTTTAGAACGGAACCTGTATAACTTAGGGGAAACTCGGATACTTTCAGGATCGTATCCGCTGCTTCATTCACCGTGATCATCCGGCCCGTGGGAAGTTCTTCCGCAAGGGCTGCGCGCTCCTCATCGGACAGATGGCGGTTCATCTCGGTATCCACACAGCCGAAGGCGATGGCATTTACCGCGATGCCGCTT
>CAMOHF010000006.1 GCA_946614685.1 uncultured Clostridia bacterium
GCTCCACCTCATGCTCCACGCCGTCCAGAATGATTCTCGCCAGCCTCATACGGTAAGAATTGTTGAGTTTTAAGTAGTCCTTGGTATCAACAGTATATACGCCGGAGTCGCAAGACAGGTACAGTTTACCGTCCTCCGCCATATAGTTCCACGAATTGGCTGTAATGGCAGAGGTGAGACCTCTTGAAGAATCAAGGAGTTCGAAGTCGATATTCTCCTCTCCGGAAAGAAGTTCCTCCTCGTCAACCACATAGATGCCCGCAGATGAAAGAACAAAGAGTTCTCCCGCAGGTCCGTTCCACACGTCATAGTTGTTGAAGTACGGGAAGTTTTCGAGAATCCGCACTTCGTAGTTGTTGTCCATAAAGCACAGACCGTTGCTGGTTACGATGTACCAGCCCTTTCCGGCCTTGCTTTCCACGATTCGAAGGATAACATCGGAGCTCAAACCGTCCGCGGTGGTGATCTTTCGCTCCGTCGCCGTGCCGTTCACCAGGGCGATACCGTCGCCGTCGGAACCCGCCAGGATCTTGCCATCGGATGTAGGCACCACAGTAAGGATCATGGAGTTGCAAAACTCTTCACCCAGGGGAATGGTATGCGTGAGCTTCTCGTTCTTAAAGAAGGCCAGGCCCGTATCACCCGCAGCCACAACCGTCCCGGGCGAGATCTCCTTGGTAAAGCGAACCCAGTCACAGTAGTTGTTCTGTTCCGAGGAGAAATTCGTCATCGTGCCGTCGGGGTTCACCAGATAAAGGCCCTTGCCGTAGGTGGAAACCCACAGATTGCCTTCGGAATCCCTGTCCACGCAGCGCACACGAGCGCCCGCAAGTGTTTCCGTAAGACGATTCTCAATCCGGCGTTTCTGCCCGACATTGATCTCATAGAGACCGTCATCGGCCCCCACGATCAGGCATCCGTTCCAGTAAGTGTTGCTGTTGACGATATGCGGTTCGATACCGTTGGCCCCGAAGATGTCATCAAATGATGTCTCGGAGAGACGGAGCAATCCGAGTCTGGAGGAAGAGAACCAGAAGTTGCCCTGATAGTCCACCGTCATATGATAGATGGAATTCTCGAACTGGTTCAAGCGCAGTTTGGAGTAGCTTCCTCCCTTTTGCAGGCAGCCGACGCCCGTATCAGAGCAGGCGAAGAGGTGTCCCTCCTCGGTAAAATACAGGCTGTTGATGGAACGCAGGCCCTCAAAGGTGTAACGCGCCATCTTTTTAAGTCCGTCCTCTACGAGTTCGTACTCATAGACGCTGTCTTCCTTGGTACCCACGTAGAGGTGACCGTTCGGTCCGAAGGTGCAGCAGTTATAAGTCCCCTTATCCTGACACATGAGCTGTCGTACGACTTCGTTATCCCTCATCAAAAAGAGCGTACCGGAAGCCGTAACAGCCGCCACATGTCCCGCATCATCCGCTGCCAGGCTGTGTGCATACACAACCTCGGGGATCTGCTTGACCATGGTGAGCCCACCGTCGATGTTTAGGATCTGCAGTGCACCCGATGTACCGACATAATAATTTCCGTCTGCGGAACGCACGATGCTTCGGATGGAGTTGGACGGAAGTCCGTCGTCCATATCAAGGACATTGGATATGTTCTCGTTAATGGCCATGGACAGGCCGTTGTCGTTCGTACCGATCCAGAGGCGTCCCTCCTCATCCACATAGAGACAGTTGACATTCTTGACAGAATCAAATTCCCGCATCCACTGGAAGTCTCGTCCATTGTAACGGTAGAGGCCGGCGTAGGTACCGATCCAGAGCACACCGTCGTTGGTATCTACGACGTCATTCGCGGTACCGCAGGGAAGTCCGTTGTCACTGCTGTAGATCGTCTGTATGTAGGAGTAGAAATCGATATTCTTGTCGTCCTCATCTTTCGCCTTCGCTTCCGCCTCGGTCGAAGGGATCAAAAGCAGTGCAATCAGCAAGAGCGAAACCGCATGCTTTACGTGATGGACGATGTATCTTCTGAAACGGATACACAGGAATAAAGCCGTAAGTGTCAGAGCTTTGTCCAGAAAATCCAGATAGAATTCACCCATAAAGTAAGACACGTATCGATTGATCTTGTGCTCGATCATGTAATCGATTACGCCGTTTCCCCAGACATTGCCCGTGCGTCCGTGTGAAAGCCAGATGTTTAAAGGCGTCGAAATCACCACGGAAAGGATCGTCACCATACCGCTTACCGTCATGGTATCAAAATAGCGCTCCATGCGACTCTTTCTGGCCGCAAGGCCTACACAGATACCGATCAGCATATTCACGATTCCATAAAGCTGGGATGTGCCCATAAAAAGTCCGTAAAGGAAATTGGTAGAAAAGCCTACTGCCGCGCCCGGAATCGGTCCTAAGATGTATGCGGCAAATACGGTGCCATAGGCGTCAAGCCACAAAGGGATCTCGTGCGTACTGGCAAACATCTTGCCAAGCAGGTTAACGGAAATACACAGGATGACCGTCAGTGCCACCTGCATTACGGAAAATGATTTTTGAATTTGATGATCTTGCGTCATTCTTACACGAACCTCCCCAAAACAAAACACCTCTAATGATACCGCAAAAGCGCGCTCTTTGCAATGAAAAAACCGCCCATAGGGCGGTTTCGCTATTCCTCGTCGGCCGTTTCTTCCTCTTGCGGAAGCATGGTCAGAACCACGCGTTCGATTCTGTTTTTTTCCACACTCTTCACAAGAAAATGCAACTTGCCGTTGTCAGCTTCCTCACCCTCAGCGGGCAGCTTATCCATAAGTTCGATCACATACCCGGCCAGTGAATCATAGTGATCGGAGGTAAGATTTAAGGAAAGCGCATCATTTAAATCATCCAGCTTGATGGATGCGTCGATATCATAGGTGTCATCGTCCATGCGTACGATGAATTTTTCCTCGTCTTCGTCATACTCGTCTCTGATCTCTCCGACAATCTCCTCGATCAGGTCCTCCATGGTAATGATACCGGAGGTCACGCCGTACTCGTCGAGAACCACCGCCATGGACACAGAAGAAAGCTTCATATCAGCAAAGATCTGTGCCGTCCTCTGATACTCGTAGACAAACAGAGGCTTTCT
Organism: uncultured Clostridia bacterium; assembly: GCA_946614685.1. GTDB lineage: Bacteria > Bacillota > Clostridia > Lachnospirales > Lachnospiraceae > Coprococcus_C. Next base: position 3,085 of record CAMOHF010000006.1, read on the forward strand.
TAAGATCTTTCGGAGATCGAATTCCTCGGGACTTCCCGTCTCTCTCCAAAAGAAAAGATCCTTTAGATAAAGGATACCGATGATATTGTCCTTCGAATCCTCATAGATCGGAATTCTCGAGAATGTCTCCTCGATCAGAAGTTTTGCTATGGTGTCATAGTCGGAATTTACATCCGCGCTTACAATGTCCGCACGCGGGATCATGATGTCCTTGGAGAGTGCATCTCCGAAGTCCACCACATTGGAGATCATAAACTTCTCTTCCGGCTCGATCACGCCTTCCTCATGGCTTACATTGACCATGGTAAGAAGTTCCGACTCAGTCACGGTTTCTTCCTTCTCCTTGCGAAGTCCGAACATCAAAAAGATCAGACCCGTGAATCTGTCCAGGATCCATACAAGCGGCGTCAATATCACCATCAGCCACGAGATCGGATACACCGCTACCATAGCGAACCGGACGCTGTAGATGGTGGCCAGAGTCTTCGGCGAGATCTCACCGAAGATCAGCACGAGCAGCGTCAGGATACCGGTCGCGTATCCGAGATATCTGCTTCCGAAATTCTCCGTACAAAAAGTCGTGACAAGCGCGGATGCCGTTAGATTTACGATGTTATTGCCCACAAGGATGGTGGATAGAAGCTTGCTCTTGTTCTCGGAAAGCTTCAGCACCTTTTTGGCGCCGCGACTTCCCGCATCCGCCAGCGCGCGAAGTTTGATCGGGCTTACCACCGTAAGCGCCGTCTCCGACGATGAAAAAAACGCCGAGAGCAACAACAGAATTATAATAGCAACGATCTGCACTACGGTTTCTCCTCTTTTTCCTTCTGCATATCATCGATGATATGCTCCATCATCTTCTTCTTAATGAAGATGTCGTATCCCATCAGACACAGGAAGACAAAGTTATGCAGGTACTCGTCGTCCTTGTCGCCGGTATTTCTCTTTGAAAGCTCCAGTGTCTTTAAGATGCTGTTCTGCGACTCAAAATACTGACGCTTTTCGAGATCGTACAGAGTCTCATATACCTTCATCAGCGTATCGTCATCCTCCCTGCCCTGGTAATAATCCCTGACAAGCGGATCCACAAGTGCCTGGATATCGCTGATCGACAGCACACTCTTCATATAGTAGACCAGCAGCAGAAGAATGATGTGATCGCGGTTATAGCGTTTCTTCTCGGGCGGAGGAAGCAGACCGTTCTTGGTGTAGTTGTTCACCATGGTCTTGGTCAGCGTCTTTTCTTCGTCCGTTCTCTTGTAACTTGACAGATAACGGTCCAAAAGCTGTATGACCTGTTCAATATAGAGGTCGATATTCGGCACCTCCGACGGCTGCAGATAACCTCTTCTGATCAGATCTCTGATCTGTTTTTTCAGTTCTTCTTTTTCGATCTTCATACGTCTGCTCCTTTTGAAATGCAGTATACAGTATTGAAAACCACTTGTAAAGGTTGCTTGGGCCACTTGCATTTTCCGGCCGTTTCATGGTATGGTGTAGCGCAGAACGATCAAGGAGTGAAACATGCTTTATATCATCCGTCACGGTCAGACCGACTGGAATATCATACATAAGCTGCAGGGGCGAAGCGACATCCCCCTGAATGAAAACGGCCGCCGCATGGCGGAGGAAGCAGCGCGGGAATACGCGAATGTCCACTTTGACATCTGCTTTTGCTCCCCCCTGATCCGTGCGGTGGAAACCGCAGAGATCCTGCTTCGCGGACGGGATGTTCCCATCATCAAGGACGACCGTCTGATGGAAATGTGCTTCGGTGATTATGAGGGAACGGAGGAGATCTTTCAGATTCCCGACTGTCCGATCAAGCCGCTTTTTTTAGATCCCGAAAGTTATACGGAAAGCGTCGGCGGTGCGGAGACCTTCGAGGAACTCTTTGCACGCACCGGAGAATTCTTAAAAGAAAAAGTCGAACCTTTGCTTGCCGAGGGGCGTGACGTCCTGATCGTCGGCCACGGCGCCATGAACTCGAGCATCGTCTGCCAAATCCGAAATCTTCCCATCAGAGACTTTTGGAGTGAGGGAATCGAAAACTGCAAATTAAAAAAACTAAAGTGACAGGCAAGCCTGTCACTTTTCTTCTGTCACGATATTCTTCATCCAGACATTCTTTTTCACCAGGATGTATCCCATCACACATTTGATCCAGTCCAGCATCGCCACGATGGCGAATACCCAGATCACGTAGATATCCGTGAAACGCGTGAGCAGGAAGGCCGCCGGTACCGAAACCACGAGCATGAACACACTGTCGAAGAGGAAGGTGATGATGGTTCTTCCGCCCGACCGTATCGTAAAGTAGGCCGCATGAAGAAATGCATTGTGCGGCATGGCAAGTGCCTGCACCATGATAAACTGTGTCGCATACATCTTCGCTTCGGAGGTCACCTTAAACGGAAGCGGCACAAAGGGTGAGCTTATAAACATCAAAGCTCCGACCACGACCGATGAAAGCACGGCAAATGCAATGATCTTGTTGTCCTCATCCTTCGCGCGCTTCATATCTCCCGCGCCGAGCAGCTGTCCCACGATGATTGCCACGGCATCACCCATGGCAATAAATACAATATTGAAAATGTTGTTGATCGTATTGGCGATGCTCTGTCCTGCGAGAACATTGATCCCGCGCACGGAATAGCACTGTGTGAGCGTCGCGATACCGAGAGACCAGAGTGCCTCGTTGATCATAAGCGGCATACCGGTCAGGAAGAATTTCGCCACCAGATTTGCCGGAACCTTAAGTGACTTCCAAAGTCCCTTGACGAAGGGATAGATCTTCGTATGAAGATGCGCCCAGACAAGTACGATCAGCATCTCGATATAACGTGAGAGCACGGTTGCAATCGCCGCACCCTGTACACCCAGCTTCGGGAAGCCGAGATGCCCGTAGATCAAAAGCCAGTTGAAAGTAAGATTCACGAAGACCGCGACAACGCCGGCCTTCATCGGCGTCACGGTTTCACCGCACTCGCGCAGGGTGCCGTTATAGTTCATGGAGATCATGATCGCCGGAATGGACCAGCCGACAATCTTTAAGTAGGACAGACCGCTTTGAAGCGCAAGCACGGGATCCACGTCCTCACTCTCGCCCTTCAGATACAGGTTGATCAGATCGTGTCCGCAGAAGTAAAAGAGCAAGGAGGCTCCCACGGATAGCAAAAGCAGCAGCCAGAATTTGTATCGGAACGTATGTCTGACACCTTCATCGTCCTTCACACCGCAGTACTGTGCCGTGAAGATACCGACGCCGGCTTCGGCACCGAAGCAGCACAAAAAGAATACAAAGAAGAGCTGATTCACGATCGCCACGCCGGACATGGCCTCCGTCCCGCACTGTCCCACCATGATATTGTCGAGAAGGCTCACAAAGTTTGTGATACCGTTCTGGATCATAATGGGCACGGCGATCTTCATCAGTTTCCCGTAGAACGCTCTGTCACCTATATATTTTTCCTTAAATCTTCGCATCATAATAGGTTATTATGTCACTTTTTCCTTGCAAAATCAACCAAAGGCGATTATAGTATTGTGCCGTAGCGTGTATTTTTCACGGAATAAAATATAAAGGAACGATTCAGACATGAACAAAGACAGATTAAAACCCATGCTGTTTTCCACCATCAAGCATTACAGCCTGAAGCAATTCGGCACGGATGTGGTATCCGGTATCATCGTGGCCATCATTGCGCTTCCGCTTTCCATCGCCCTTGCACTTGCATCGGGCGTCGGTCCGCAGGAAGGTCTCTACACCGCGATCGTCGCAGGATTTATCATTTCCTTCCTGGGCGGAAGCCGTGTGCAGATCGCAGGACCCACGGCTGCATTTGCCACCATCGTGGCAGGCATTGTGGCAAAGAAGGGCTTCGACGGTATGATGCTCGCAACCATCATTGCCGGACTGATCCTGGTTGTGATGGGACTTTTGCGCATGGGAAGCCTGATCCGTTTCATTCCCTATACGATCACCACGGGATTCACCTCAGGTATCGCGGTCACCATCGTGATCGGACAGATGAAGGACTTCTTCGGTCTCACCTATCCCAAGGGTACGAACACCATCGAGACAACCGATAAGCTTCGCGCCTTCGGCAAATTCTTCAATACGGTCAACCCTTACGCCATCCTGGTCGGTATCATCTGCCTTGCGATCCTGATCGTCTGGCCCACCATCAGCGAGAAGATCCCGGGATCGCTTATCGCCGTAATCGTCGGCGTTTTGATCGTAAAGCTTTCCGGCATCCCGGTGAATACCATCGGTGATCTTTACACCATCAATTCCACACTGCCGACACCGCACATGCCGCATGTCTCGCTCCTTGCGATCAAGGAAGCGCTTCCCGACGGCTTCACCATCGCGATCCTTGCAGCCATCGAGTCCCTGCTCTCCTGCGTGGTTGCGGACAGTATGATCAACTCACACCATCGTTCCAATATGGAACTTATCGCACAGGGCTGCGGTAACATCGGTTCCGCCATCTTCGGCGGTATCCCCGCAACAGGTGCGATCGCAAGAACCGCCGCCAACATCAAGAACGGAGGACGTACACCGGTAGCCGGCATGATCCACTCCGTTGTACTCGTGCTTGTGCTCGTGGTACTGATGCCCTATGCAGCACTGATCCCCATGCCTACCATCGCAGCCATCCTCTTTATGGTTGCCTACAATATGTGTCAGTGGAGAACCTTTGTGCATCTGTGCAAGACTGCGCCGAAGAGCGACATCATCGTGCTCGGCATCACATTTGCGCTTACGGTCATCTTCGATTTGGTACTTGCCATCGAGATCGGTATGCTCCTTGCAGTCATCCTCTTCATGAAGCGGATGAGCGAAGAGTCCGTCATCGTCGGATGGAAGTACTACGATCCCGAGGAGGATCCGGACGGTCCCGAGTTAAAGCCGCTCCCGCCTCAGGTTCGTGTCTACGAGATCTACGGCCCCATGTTCTTTGGAAGCTCCGGTCAGATTGATACGATGGATTTTCGTGATGAGACCAAGGTCATCATCATCCGAATGAGAGGTGTTCCCGCCCTTGACGCAACGGCGATGCACTCTCTGGAGAATTTCTACGAAAGATGTAAAGAAGTCGGAATTCAGCTGGTGTTCTCTCATGTCAATGAGCAGCCGATGAACACCATGAAGAAAGACGGATTCACAAAAAAAGTCGGAGAGGAAAACTTCCGACCGCATATCGATGATGCCATTGAATGGGCAAAGGGGCTTATCGCTTAAGCCCCTTCATCCTTTAAGATCGCTTCGGCGATCTTTTTTCTTGAGACGCCGTGATCCATCGCCTGCTTGCCGATGTAACGGTGCGCCTCCTCTTCTGTCATATGCTTCTTCTCAACCAGCATAAGTTTTGCCCGACTGACGATACGGATCTCCTCCATCTTCTCTTCGACGGAAAGCGTCTTTTTCTCCAGACGATGCATACGGTTCTGCGTAGCGAGAAGGAAACGGATATTCCTGTCGAGACTGCCGTGCGGTGCAGGTTTCGGAAGCACCAGAACACCGTGATCCGTCACGTGATCCGAGATATCCTCGCTCACGTCACGCGGGCAGATCAAAAGCACGGACGCATTGGTCCTCTCCACCGCATCCAGACAAAACACCTCTCCCGTCTCATCCGGGATCGGTGCATTGACCACGATCAGATCATAGTTCTTCTCAAGCAGCGCGCGTCTTGCCGACGCCGCGCTTTTTTTGATATCAATTGTAATACAGTCGACCAGAGACTTCTTCGCCATCGCCACAAACTGCTCAGAGGCGGATACGATCAGGACGACATGTCTGATGCCCTCTTGCTTCGGCATTCCAAACTACCTCATGCCTTCGTATAGGCGTTAATGATTTCTTCCGGTACGATCTCTGTTACGAACGCGCTCGACTTTGCCACCTTGCCGGCTTCCTTCTTGGAATCCGGAAGGAAGGCTGCGCCCTCCATCATCTCCTCGGGGAGTTCCAGCTTTCTCTCTATGCCGGAAAGGCCCGCATAAATGAGCAAAGCATACACCAGATAGGGATTGCTTGCAGCGTCCGGAGAACGAAGCTCCGCACGTGTCTTACCCTTGTAGCTGCCGATGTACATCAGCTCGGACTCTTCGAGGCTGGACCAGTTCACCTTGTCGGGTGCGCTGTCCTTGCCGAGTCTTGCGTAGGACGCCTCCGTCGGGTTTAAGAACAGCGTGATATCACGGATATGCTCAATGATACCTGCTGCCGCATGGCGCACCACGTCGTTGCCGTCACGGTCCACTGCGTAAAGATTGATATGATAGCCGTTGCCGGGCTTACCTTCCAAGGGCACGGGAGAAAAATCCGCGGTCAGACCGTAGCGGTCCGCAATGGTCTCCACCACCATCTTGAAAGTGGTCATCTGATCTGCTGCCTTAAGCGGCTTCGCATAATGAAAATCGATCTCGTTTTGTCCGGGACCCCTCTCATGGTAGGAGCGCTCCGGTGTCAGTCCCATCTGCTCAATGGTGAGTGAGATCTCACGCCTTACATTCTCGCATCTGTCGGCGGGTGCGATATCCAGATAGCCAGCCTCGTCATAGGGAACCTTTGTATTCTTTCCGTCCTCGTCCTTCACAAAGAGATAGAACTCGCTCTCGGTGCCGAAGCGGAATTCGATTCCCGCCTTCTCGGCCTTTGAGATGGAATGCTTTAAGATCTCTCTGGTATCGGAGATGTAGGGCTCTCCCTCCGGCGTATATACATCGCAAAACATACGAAGCACGCGTCCGCTGTCCGGACGCCAGGGCAGGATCGCCATGGTATCGGGATTCGGTTTTAAGTATAAAGACGCATAGGGAGAATCTTCAAATCCGCGGACGGCCCTAGCATTAAAGGGAATGCCGTCTGCAAATGCCTTGGTCATCTCTCTCGGTGTCACGGAGACATTTTTCTGAACGCCGAAGGCATCGCGAAATGCCAGTCGAATGAATTTGACATCTTCCTCCTCGATGAAACCGAGGACCTCGTCGATCGTATAATCCATAACTTCCTCCATCTTCTATATCACGCTGATCCTCGGCGAGATATCTTCCAAGACATCGAGCAGGATACGCACGGTGTCAAGGGATGTAAACATGGTAACCTTGTTCATGATGGCACAGCGTCTGATCTCCGCACCGTCGTGGTAGTGCACGCCGGACAGGATGGCACGGGTATTGATGATGTAGCTTACATAGCCTGCGCGGATCGAGTGAAGCACCTCTTCGCTTCGATCGCTCTCGTTGCCGCGGATCCTGGTTCTGATGCCGTGCTCTTTCAAAAACTGACCGGTTCCGATGGTGGCCTCGATATTGAAGCCGAGCTCGTAGAAGCGGCGGATCAGAGGAAGCGCCTCCTCCTTGTCCTCATCCGCAAGCGTCACCATAACGGTACCGTATTCTTTCATCTTGACGCCCGATGCCTGCAATGCCTTGTAGAGCGCACGCTTTAGGCTCTTATCGTAACCGATGGCCTCTCCCGTTGACTTCATCTCGGGGGAGAGATACGCATCCATACCGTTTAATTTCTCAAAGGAGAATGCGGGCGCCTTCACATACCAGAACTTCTTCTCGGGAAGCATCTTGCCGCCGTATCCCTGTGATGCAAGACTCTCGCCGAGCATAACACGGGTTGCGATATCCACAAGGGGAACGCCGGTCGACTTGGACAGGAAGGGCACACTTCTTGACGCACGGGGATTTACCTCGATGATGTAAACCGAATCGTCCTTGTCCACGATAAACTGGATATTGTACAAGCCCTTGATGCCGATACCGACACCGAGTTTTTCCGTATAGTCACGGATCACTTCCTTCACCTGCTCCGAAATGGAGTAAGGAGGATAGACGCTGGTACTGTCTCCGGAGTGGACACCTGTACGTTCAACAAGCTCCATGATACCGGGCAGGAAGACTTCCTTGCCGTCGCAGACCGCATCCACCTCTACCTCCTTGCCGACGATGTAGCGATCCACAAGCACGGGCTTGTCCTGATCCACCTCTACGGCGTTCTTTAAGTAGTGGCGCAGCATCTCCTCGTTCGCAACGATTTCCATGGCACGTCCGCCCAATACGAAGGAAGGTCTTACCAGTACGGGATAACCGATCTTCGCCGCGGCGCGCACGCCCTCCTCGATATCCGTAACCGCCATACCCTCGGGCTGGGGGATACCGAGTTCCTTGATCAGATGCTCAAATGCATCCCTGTCCTCTGCCTTAAAGATGGCTTCAGGGCCTGTGCCGATGATGTTGACACCGCGCTTTGCAAGCGGCTCGGCCAGATTCACCGCAGTCTGACCGCCCAAAGATGCGATCACGCCCACCGGCTTCTCCAAGTCTATGATATTCATGATGTCCTCAACGGTAAGAGGCTCAAAGTAGAGTTTGTCCGCCGTGGTGTAATCGGTGGATACCGTCTCGGGGTTGTTGTTTACAACAATAGCCTCATATCCGGCCTCGTGGATGGTTCTTACGGCATGAACCGTGGAGTAGTCAAACTCCACACCCTGTCCGATACGGATGGGACCGGAGCCTAAGACCACGATCTTCTTGCTGTCTGAGACAACGGATTCATTCTCCTCCTCATAGGTGGAGTAGAAGTAGGGCACGTAGCTTTCAAACTCGCTGGCGCAGGTATCGATCATCTTGTAGACGGGAGCAATCTCGTAGGACTTGCGAAGCGCTCTGATCTCATCCTCATCCTTGCCCGTAAGTTCAGCGATATAGGAATCGGAGAATCCCATACGCTTGGCGTCGTAAAGGAGTTCCCTGTCGATGATACCGCCCTTCATGGCCTCGAGTTTTTCCTCAAATGCTACGATCTTCATGATCTTGTCGAGGAAGAACATGTCAATCTTGGTCTTTCTGTAGATGGTGTGCGGATCCACACCCAGCCACAGGAGTTCGGATACGGCGTAGATTCTGTCATCCGTACCCTCCTTGATGTACTCAAGCAGCTTCTGTACGGCTTCCTTCTTCGCCTCTTCGCCCTCCTTGTCGGAGAGATTTGCGATATCGAACTTCGCCAGGTGGATATGGTTCTTGCCGTCCTCGAGTGAACGGATCGCTTTTAAAAGGCTTTCCTCAAAGGTGCGTCCCACACTCATGGTCTCTCCGGTTGCCTTCATCTGGGTAGAGAGTACATTGGACGCATTGGCAAATTTATCGAAGGGGAAGCGGGGCATCTTCGTAACCACGTAGTCAAGCGAGGGCTCGAAGCATGCCGGCGTATTGGCAAGCCGGATCTCATCCAAGTTCATACCCACGGCGATCTTCGCAGACACGCGGGCGATGGGATAACCGCTCGCCTTTGACGCAAGTGCCGAAGATCTGGACACTCTCGGGTTCACCTCGATCACAAAGTAATCAAAGGACTCGGGATCAAGCGCAAACTGAACGTTACATCCGCCCTTTACTTCAAGGGCTCTGATGATCTTTAAGGCACTGCTTCTAAGCATCTGATACTCGCGGTTCGTAAGCGTCTGGCTCGGTGCCACAACGATGGAGTCACCTGTGTGAATACCCACAGGATCCAGATTCTCCATGTTGCAGACGGTGATGGCGGTATCGTTCGCATCGCGGATCACCTCATACTCGATCTCCTTGTAACCCTTGATACTCTTTTCTACAAGAACCTGATGTACGGGAGAAAGCGCCAGCGCATTCTTCATCATATCGCGCATCTCATCCTCGCTATAAGCAAATCCACCGCCGGTACCGCCCAGAGTGAAGGCGGGACGAAGGATCACGGGATAACCGATGTGATCGGCAGCCGCAAGGCCCTCTTCCACGGTCGTTGCGATCTCCGAGGGAACGACAGGTTCTCCCAAAGCTTCGCAGAGTTCCTTAAACTGCTCTCTGTCCTCTGCACGGCGAATACTTGCCGCATCCGTGCCGAGCAGTTCGATCTCACACTCGGAGAGCACGCCCTTGTCCGCCAGAAGCAGGGAAAGGTTTAAGCCCGTCTGTCCTCCGATACCGGGCAGGATGGCGTCCGGTCTTTCGTAGCGGCAGATTCTGGCCATATATTCAAGTGTCA
>CAMOHF010000007.1 GCA_946614685.1 uncultured Clostridia bacterium
CATATGCTTCGTAATGCGGCCGATCACGGACTTGAGTCCACCATCGACAGATTAAAGATCGGAAAGCCTCAGGTCGGAACCATCCGCCTTGATGCTTATCAGGATGGCAATAACGTAACCATCGAAGTTACCGATGACGGTGGCGGTGTTGATGTGGAAAAGATCAAGAGAAAGGCTGTCGAGAAGGGCAATATGACCCAGGAGCAGGCAGATGCGATGACAGACAAGGAAGCCATCGACCTCTTGTTTGCACCGGCATTCTCCACTGCGGAGAAGATCTCCGATGTATCCGGAAGAGGTGTCGGACTTGATGTTGTGAAGAACAAGATCGAAGGATTGGGCGGTGATGTCGAAGTATCCACCAAACTCGGTGAGGGGACCACATTTATCGTAAGACTTCCTCTGACACTTGCAATCATCCAGGCCCTGATGGTAGATGTGGGCGGCGAGAAGTACGCGCTTCCGTTAAACTCCATTGTTACGGTTGAAGAGATTCAGGAAGAGGATATCAAGTACGTGCATACCAAAGAGGTGATCAACCTTCGCGGATCTGTTATTCCTCTCGTACGTCTCTCCGACGTGCTCGACATAGAGCCTACGGAAGCATCCGAGGATGCTGAGATCAGCGAGAACGGACTCATTGTGGTTATCGTCAAGAAGGGCGATAAGCAGGCGGGTCTCGTGATCGACAAGCTGCTCGGCCAGCAGGAAATCGTTATCAAACCGCTTGGAAAATATATCAGAGTACCGAAGATGATCAGTGGAGCAACCATTCTCGGCAACGGCGAGATTGCGCTCATCATTGATTCCAATGTATTAGTATAACGGGGGTGACAAGATGGACGATATGATTCAGATGGATGACACAAAACAGTATATCATCATCAAATTCGACAGCGAGCAGTACGGTATTAATATCGAGTACATCGACAATATCGTTAGACTTCAGGCGATCACCCGCGTTCCGCATACCCAGAGCTATTTTGTGGGTATCATCAACCTTCGTGGTGAGATCATACCCGTAATGAGTATGAGAGCCAAATTCAATCTCCCCGACAAGGAGAACACCAATGCATCCCGTATTCTGATCCTCAAGATGGAAGGCAATGCCAAGATCGGCATCCTTGTGGACGAGGTGAAGGAGGTTGTAACCTTAAGCGAGGAGAGCATTGAAAAGACGTCCGTAGAAAGCAGTGATATCAAAGCTTACCTTTCCGGAGTGGGCAAATACAACGATACGTTGATTTCCATTCTGAACATCGGGGCTGTCATTGCAGATATTGACAACGAATAGTATAAGGGGGTAGCTGTATGTCAAACAACGAAGAGACTTTATCCGATCAGGTGGTCAACGCGCTGTCTGAGCTCGGCAATATCGGTGCCGGCAATGCAGCTACCTCTCTTGCGTCCATGACTTCATCCCGACTGACTGTATCGCCGCCTACGGTTGAACTGCTTTCTTTTGATTCATTGGCAGACAAATTGGGTGGCGCAGAGACCAATGTCGTCGGGATTCTGAGCGCATTTGAGGGGGATCTTTCAGCCATGATCCTGTTTGTCACGGATCTCGAGAATGCCGCAAGTATCGTTGAGGCCGTTGCAGGCAAGGAACTGGACTGGAGAACGGAGATCGGACTTTCTGCAATTAAGGAAGTCGGCAACATTTTGATCGGGTCTTACGTAGCGTCGCTTCAGGCACTTTTGAACAAGAAACTTCGCTATGTACAGCCTGAAATCTGTATCGATATGGCGGGGGCGATCCTTGATATCCCCTGTATCGAGATCGGCAAGGTCAGTGACGATACCTTGCTTATTAATTCCAAATTCAACAACGGCGAAAAGGAACTGGAGGGATACCTGATGGTATTCTCCGATGCACATTCTTACGACCGGTTACTATCTGACCTGGGGGTGTCACTGGATGCCTGAAACTTTGAAAGTCGGAATTGCAGACATGAAGTATTGCGAGCCGCCGGATAAGATCACAACCATCGGCCTCGGATCCTGTGTCGGTATCTGCCTGTATGACAGATACATCAAGCATTGTGCTCTGTTACACATCATGCTTCCGGACAGCACAAAATTCTCCTCGCAGACCAACCGACTGAAATTTGCGGACACCGGTATCGACGATATGGTGAAGCTGATGGAAGAGAAGGGGTCGCGCGTATCCAGCCTGCGTGCCAAAATTGCCGGCGGTGCCACGATCTTTAATTTTTCTTCGACCAGCGGCTCCGGCAACATTGCCGTGCAGAATGTGGTATGCGTCAAGGCAAAGCTTGCCAGCTATGGTATCAAGATCGTATCTGAGGACTGCGGTAAAAACTGCGGTCGCACCATCATATTTGATCCGGAAACCTTTGAACTGACCGTGCGAACGGCCGGACAACAGATTCATGTGATATAAGGACTTATCATGGAAGATAAAGAGAAACTGAAAAACCTGCGGGCGATGATCGTTCTTACCGCGGCTTTGATCGCGCAGATCCTAAACATCGTCTACAAGAGAGATGTTGTGGTTTCATTGCTTATTTTACTCGCCGTGATCGTGATCTTCCTTATGATCGCGAATATCGGTATCTGGCTGATCGAAAAGATACGCAACATGGAAAAAGGAAAACAGATCCTGCTTCCTCCGGAACAAAAGGAATCCTCCGAAGAAGAATCCAAGGAAGAGGAGCAGGCATAATTATTTGCACGTAGAAAGGGAACCCCATGGCGATACTCGACAACAAGGAGCGGCTCTGGATCGAATACAATCACAGCAAAACAGCAGTGATCCGTGAGCAGATCATAATTGAATATGTACCCCTTGTGAAACTGGTTGCGGGCAGACTGAATGTCTATCTCGGATCCAACGTGGAGTATGACGACCTGGTGAGTTACGGAATCTTCGGATTGATCGATGCTATCGATAAATTCGATTACGGCAAGGGTATTAAATTTGAAACTTACGCCAGTCTCCGCATTCGCGGTGCAATCTTAGATCAGATCAGAAAGCTTGATTGGATCCCGAGATCCGTGCGTCAGAAGCAGAAGGCTATGGATGCCGCCGCCAAGAAATTAGAGACGGAGATCGGACCGAATTACACGGATTCGGATATGGCAAGAGAACTTGGAATCACCGAGGATGAGTACGGAAACTGGCTGGGCCAGACGAATATTTCCAACATATCTTCCCTGGATGATTATATGGAGCAGGGCAATGATGTCGGTTACGGCAACGCACCCACTTATAAACGTGCGGAACCTGAATCCATTGTTGTCGAAAATGAACTCCGCGACTCACTTTCCGTGGCAATGCAGAATCTTACGGAGAAGGAGCGCAAGGTGGTATTGCTCTACTATTATGAGGAGTTGACTTTAAAAGAGATCAGCCGCGTGATGGAGGTGTCCGAATCTCGCATATCACAGCTGCATTCCAAAGCACTCAAAAAAATGAAGACATACCTGGGAGATTCTTTTGCAGTTCTTATGGGATAGAGGGGGAATTGCATGAACTACAAGAATTCATTTTTCAGAATTGAAACCAAATCATCCGGAACATTTCTGGATATCTTTCCTCCGAAGGACGGCGGAAAGAAACTGGATACGGATGAGGTTCTTGATTATCTGGAGGAACATTCCATCGTTGATTTTCCCGTTGACAATCTGCGGGATTTCCTGTCGAGAGATATCGAAAAACCTGCACAGATCAAACTGATGACGAGCGAGATGCCCGCCATTGCCGAGTCTGTGAAAGTGACCGTATCCAAGGATGCCATGGCGGTTTATATGAGATTTTATCCGCCTTCGAACGGAGGCACGCTGCTTACCAAGAAGGAGATTATGGCTGAGTTTCAGCGCCTGCGTGTCGTATTCGGTATCAGAGAAGAGATGATCGACTACTTTCTTCGCAACAGACAGTATTGTGCCAATATCGTAGTTGCGAAAGGCGAAGCTCCGATCCGTGCGACGGACACCAAAATTGAATATTTCTTCAACACCAAGCCTCTTGCGAAGCCCAAGATGCTCGAAGACGGCAGTGTGGATTTTCATGAACTTCAACTCTTTACTACTGTGAACAAAGGTGATAAACTTGCTACGATCACTCCGCATGATGTGGGCAAGGCCGGAACCAATGTCTACGGCAAGATGGTACCGACCAACCGGCCGAAGATATCGCATTTGAAATACGGCAAGAATATCACCATGTCTGAGGATGAGACAACGATCACCAGTGAGATCGACGGTAATGTTACCTTGGTCGGAGATACGGTCTTTGTGTCGGACACATATGAGGTGGCCGCAGATGTGGATGCGTCCACGGGTGATATTGAGTACGACGGAAGTGTGCTTGTCCACGGTACCGTGAAGACAGGATTCACCGTGAAGGCCAAGGGAGATATTCAGGTCAACGGTGTCGTGGAAGGAGCTACCCTCGTGGCCGGCGGCAACATCGTCATCAAGCGCGGTGTTCAGGGTATGAGTAAGGGCATCTTAAAGTCGGGCGGTGATATCACGGCGCAGTTCTTTGAAAGCGCCAGGGTTGAGGCTGCCGGAGACGTCCAGTCGGGGTCCATCCTGCACAGCCATATCAAGGCCGGAAAGCGTGTGATTGCCAGCGGAAAGAAGGGCTTCATTGTCGGCGGAGAGGTGGCCTGCGATTCCTGCGTGGAAGCCAGTTCCATCGGCAACAAGATGGAGACGAATACCATCGTGAAGGTCGGCGTAAAGCCGGAACTTCATGAAGAATTAAAAAAGCTGATCCCCAAGGTTACGGAGATCAACAACCAATACGATGAGATCAATTCCTATCTGAATGTCTTCAAGGAGAAACTCAAGAACGGCAAGACACTCGGACCGGAGGATAAAAAGAAGATCAACAACTACAACGCCCGTCTCGACGAATTGACCGAGGACAAAGACAAGTTAAACAATCGTCTTCGGGAGATCAAGGTGGAGATGGAGATGCACAAGAAGGGTACCATCAAGATTCTTGCGAGTGCCTTTCCGGGCGTGGTATTGATGATTTCCAGTTATACCTATGCCTTAAAAAAACAAGACAGCCATTGCCTGTACAAGGTAGTTGACGGCGAGATCAAGGCTACGTCGTATTGATCGAAAGGAAGTGGTTCCATGATCGCACCGATCATTGCAGCACAAACATCTGCGCCTATTGCGTCCATCCAGCAGAATGCCGACGCCGCCGGTGTGCTTCAGACACAAAATGCCTCCAAGGAGGTAAAAGAAACCGAACGCCAGATCAGAGAGGATGTGACGGCCAAGGAAGACGGCGTGTTCTACGAGCATCAACCGGATGCCAGAGAGCAGGGAAGCAATACGTATTCCGATATGTTTCGGAAGAAAAAGAAAAAGCCTGACGGAGAGTCGGGCGAGTCTGACAATCATGTCAGACAGAATTTTGATCTAAGAATCTAATCAAAGAGAGGTTTGAAACAACATGTCAGGAACAGTTATATTTCTTACAGCACTGGGATTAATCTTCATCTTCTGCAGCTTTTTTGTCGGCGAGAAATT
The DNA here is from genome assembly GCA_946614685.1 of uncultured Clostridia bacterium. Classification (GTDB taxonomy): domain Bacteria; phylum Bacillota; class Clostridia; order Lachnospirales; family Lachnospiraceae; genus Coprococcus_C. The sequence goes on from CAMOHF010000007.1 coordinate 5,521, forward strand.
CTCGGCGGATATGAGAGAGGAGAAGCTTGCGGAGATTCCGGATGAGCTTTCCGAGGCAGACAAGGCTGCTATCGATAAACTGATCACCGATTACATGAACGAAAAGATCGACAGCCGTCTTGCGGAGATCGAAGGCAAATTTGCCGAGATCGTCAATGAAAAGACCTTGGCCCTCGGTGATTATGCGGTCACGGTGAACGAGGAGATCGAGAAGAATCACAGTGAGGTAATGTTCCTCTACAATATGCTCTCCGATAAGCAGAAAGAACTGATGACTACTGCCAACATGGTGGATGACGTCAAGAAGGACGTTGAGGAGTATGTCAGTAACACCAAAACCAACACAGAGGAAAAAAAAAGAGACGACGCGCTCGAGGAAGAAATCAAGGAAATCGATGAGAGCCTGAAGCAGGCGGATGCAGATGAGACTTCCGAGGAACACGTTGAAGAACTTGACAGCAGCAAGGATGTGATCCTTGAGATGCATAAGTCCGGACTTTCCATCTTGGAGATCGCGAAGCACCTGGGACTCGGTGTCGGTGAAGTAAAGCTTGTAGTAGACTTATATCAGGGAGAGACAAAATAATGAATACAAAGCATTTCTTAAGAGGACTTGGCGCCGGTATGATCCTCGGCGCCGTGATCATGCTGGTGGCTTATCTTACCTCCGGCAGTTATAAGATGACAGACAAGCAGGTGATCGAGCGTGCGGGAGAACTCGGTATGCACTTCGACGGTGCAACACCCACAGACCTTATCGATGATGACGGCCCCACCACTGCGGAGGCTGTTTCTACCAATACCAAGACTGTAGCCTCCACGGAAACGGGAGAAACCAAGACGGTATCTTCGACCGAGGCTGCAACCGAGGACGGAAAGTCCACGGAAGGAACGACCGGGGCATCAACGGATGGCACAACCGAAGCCGGTACCACGGAAGCGAAAACCACGGAAGCAACCACCGAGAAGAAGGGCACTGTGAAAGCGAAGATCACGGTAACCTCCGGTATGGACTCTTCCACAGTTGCTGAGCTTCTTGCGGATGCAGGCATTGTGGATGACGCGGAAAAGTTTGACGCATTCCTGAACGAAAAGGGATATGCAACAGATATCAAGATTAACACTTCCGAGTTTAACAATGCGATGACCTATGAGGAGATTGCAAAGCAGCTCACGACCGAAGGTGAATAGACAAAAAAAGGGCTTGTATTAGCCCTTTTTTTGTGCTAAAATATCATTCGCTGTGGTCTCACAGCAGAAACTATACATGTGGGCTGATGGATATGCGGTGCCGCGCGCTCTCGCGGTTTGTATCCGGTTCCGACAGGAAGAAGCCCCCAGAAGCATAACCAGGAGGTAAGTTATGAGCGTAATTTCAATGAAACAGTTACTTGAAGCAGGTGTTCATTTCGGACATCAGACCAGAAGATGGAACCCTAAGATGGCTCCGTACATCTACACAGAGCGTAACGGCATCTACATCATCGATCTTCAGAAGTCTGTAGGAATGGTTGATGACGCTTACAAGGCGATCATGGACTGTGTAGCAAACGGCGGTAAGATTCTCTTCGTAGGTACCAAGAAGCAGGCACAGGATTCCATTCGTACAGAGGCTGAGCGTTGCGGTATGTTCTATGTAAACGAGAGATGGCTCGGCGGTATGCTGACCAACTTCACCACCATCCGTACACGTATCGAGAAGCTTCGCAAGTATGAGGCTATGGAAGCTGACGGTACATTTGATGTACTTCCCAAGAAGGAAGTTATCGAGATCCGCAAGGAGATGGACAAGCTTCAGAAGAATTTGGGCGGAATCAAGGATATGAAGAAGATTCCCGATATGATCTTTATCGTAGATCCCCGCAAGGAGAGAAACTGCGTAATGGAAGCTCACAAGCTCGGTATTCCCCTTGTAGGTATCGCTGATACCAACTGTGATCCCGAAGAACTCGATTATGTAATCCCCGGAAACGATGATGCGATCCGTGCGGTTAAGCTTATCGTAAGCAAGATGGCTGACGCTGTTATCGAGGCAAATCAGGGACAGGACGCAGGAACAGAGGAAGAGGCTGAGTCTGCTGCAGCAGATGCAGAAGAGACAGAGGCTTAATTGATAGGAGGATTTTAGGCATGGCTATTACAGCTGCTGACGTTAAGAAGTTAAGAGAGATGTCCGGCGCAGGTATGATGGACTGCAAAAAGGCCCTTACCGAGACGGACGGAGATTTTGATAAAGCGATCGAGTTCCTTAAGAAGAAGGGACTTGCAACCGCAGAGAAGAAGGCAAGCAGAATCGCTGCAGAGGGTATCGTGGTTGCTGCAGTTTCCGATGATGCCAAGACCGCAACTATCATCGAGGTAAATTCCGAGACAGATTTCGTTGCAAAGAATGATGTATTCCAGACCTACGTAAAGGGTCTTGCCGATCAGATCAACGGCGGCGATTATGCAGATATGGATGCATTCCTTGCCGCAAAGAGCGCAATCGATCCTTCCGTAACCGTAGATGAGCATCACAAGGCTATGGTTGCAAAGATCGGCGAGAAGCTTACCATTCGTCGTTTCGAGAAGGTGAATGCTTCCGGTTCCGTTGTTTCTTACATCCATGCAGGCGGTAAGATCGGCGTACTTGTTGAGTCCAATTCCGACAAGAACACCGACGATATCAAAGAGGCAATGAAGAACATTGCAATGCAGATCGCAGCTATGAATCCTCAGTACGTTTCCAGAGACGAGATTTCTGCAGACGAGCTTGCGAACATCAGAGAGGTTACCGTAGACAGCTCCTTAAATGATCCCGCTTCCCTTCCGAAGCCGATTCTTCAGAAGCTGATCGACAAGGCTTGTTCCGAGAAACTTTGGAGCGATGAGGATATCGCAATCTACGAAGAGAAGAAGAGCAATATGAACTTCCTCTTCAACTTCCTTTCCAAGGAAGCTGCTGCTACACTTGCACAGGAGGCAATCGCTGCCAAGGATTCCTACGCAAGTGATAAGATCTTCTCCGGCCTTGTAGAGGGTCGTGTGAGCAAGAAACTCAAGGAGATCTGCCTTATGGATCAGGCTTACGTTAAGGCTGAGGACAGCAAGCAGACAGTTGCTGCTTACTTAAAGACTGTAGATCCCGAGTTCAAGATTACCAAGTTTGTTCGTTATGAGACAGGCGAGGGCCTTGAGAAGAAGAACGAGGATTTCGCAGCAGAGGTTGCTGCTCAGATGAACGCTTAATTCGTTCGGTTAATATGAGAGGGGAGTAATGCCTGGGCATTACTCCCTTTTTTTAGGAGAGGGATATGTATCAATTAGCAATTTTTGACATGGACGGAACTATCCTCGACACGCTGGAGGATCTGAAACTCGCCATAAACTATGCGCTTCATGTGGAGGGGTTTCCGGAACGAAGCATAGACGAGGTAAGGCGTTTTGTCGGAAACGGTATCGTGAAGCTTGTGGAGCGTGCCGTGCCGGAGCGTGCAAGCGAGACAGACAAAAGAAATGTACACGAGGCCTTTGATCACTTTTACAAGGTTCACAGCAAGGATCATACAAGGGCGTACGAAGGAATTCCGGAGGTGATCAAAAACCTTCGTGCTGCCGGCGTACGGACTGCCTGTGTATCCAATAAACCGGATTACGGTGTTCAGGCGCTTGTAAAGGAGTATTTCCCGGGATTATTTGATTTCTCTGTCGGCGGACGGGAGGGGATCGCACTAAAGCCGGCTCCGGATTCCGTATATGAGGTGCTGAAGGAACTTTGTATTCCAAAAAGCAGTGCAGTATACATCGGAGATTCGGACGTGGATCTGAAAACGGCAGAGAATGCGGGCCTTGACGCGATTGCCGTACTCTGGGGATTTCGGGACAGGGAGTTCCTTATTTCACACGGAGCGAAGGTTTTTGCCGAAAAACCGGAGGATCTGTTTTCGCTGATCGCAGTGTAAGAAACAACATATAGACACATTATTGTAAACCGATACAAGATAGTGTATGAGTCGGAAAATGGCATAAAATCGACATTTTTCGGCTCTTTTTGGTTTGAAAAAGTATTGAATTTATGATATTATGTTAAAACATAGTGGGTTAATATGGGATAAACTTGTTATTGAGAATACTACATCGGGAGGAATACATTATGAAAGGAAACAACAAGAAGCGGACGAGAAAACGCATCCTGGCGCTTGCTATGTGCGCGCTGATGCTTACGACTCTGTTGGAGAACGTAGCATATAATCCTTATGCACGCGCAGAGGAACAAGCAGATACAACCGCAACGGTGGAGGAACTTGTCTCAACCGAAACTACGGAGGAGGCACAGGACGATGCTGCCTCAGACGATTTAGTAGTTCAAAGCGATGAAGTGACAACGGAAGCATCGAAACTTCCTTCCGACGATGCAGCTGTTGACGAAGAAGTCGCAGATACAGAAGACACAGAGGCAGAGGAGGCATCTACGGAGCAGCCGGCCGATACCTCATTCGAAACAACTGTCGCACCGGGCGCAGATACATCTTCTGCCATGAAACTTTTAAACGGCAATCTTTCCGCAGAGACCAAGAAGGTATCTGCCGATGCCAATGATATTCAGGACTTCCTTTCCAAGGTAGATCTTTACGAGAGCGGATCTTCCACACCGATGAGTGTAACATGGGAGGTGGATGCAGATAAGACCTACCGCATGAACGTGTTCTTTGAAGAAGATTCTTCCGATGAGAACATGCAGTTCCACATGGATCCGGACAATCATAAATTTACCTATGCGCTGCCCGCAGGTGTCAATGTAGAGTTACTGCATGAGCTGAACATCAAGATTGAGGACGATAACGGATTACATGTTTTTAATGTGTCCGATTTCACGGCTGTTCCTTCCGGTGATCGAACCGTCATCTCCGGTACATTTCCCACGGACGATATCATCAAGGGTTCCAATAACGTCAGATTCTATTTTGATTTTGACGCATCGTTCTCAGCCGGCGTGACAAGCCTTCCCTTCAGTTCCAAGGTGACTTATCCGATCATCGTGGATGATGATTCCAGCGTGAAAGTATCAAAGACTTCTTCCCTTGATCTTGCGAACGGAAAGATCAATTATACGGTCGTAATCGACGCTACCAGACTGAACGAGAATGTCGTTTTAAACGATGTGGTCTCCGGTACGGCTCTAACACTGAACAATGATATCACGCTGACACCGAGTCCTGCCGGCGCGAGTGTCTCAAAAAGCGGCAACGCATTTACCGTAAATATTCCCAAGATGAATAACGAATCGGTTACCGTCACTTACTCTGCGGATCTTGACATGACCAAGATCGCCGGAAGCGGTTCGGTTTCCGAGACCAAGAATACGGCAACCGTAAAGAGTGACGATGATCCCACGGAGGATACGGCCACCACATCCGAGGAAGGACGTATCACCTACGGCGATATCAGCAAGAATGCTTCCGCGGGAGACTTGGTCAAAGTGGGAGATACCACATATCGAAAGATTAATTACAAGGTTACCTATAACTCGGCCGCACAGATCCCCATCAAGAATACAACGTTGACGGATACGATGGGCGAGTACTCGGCTGACTTAATCTATGGTATCGGCGGAGACAACAAGTGCACCATCGAGAAGTATGCCACCGGCTCCGACACACCTGCCTCTACGGTAGAGGAGACCATATCCGATTCAAACGGAAGCTGGTCCATCAATCTAAACGACGATACGGCCTACAAGTACGTGATCACCTATTCCGCTTATGTGGATGTGACGGACGGATCACCCAAGAATACCAACAACATCATAGCAGACAACAAGGGTCATAATCCGGCAAATGTATGGCATACGGCACAGCCGGGCGTGACCACCGATGACTTGAATATAAGTAAGACACATACAAATGTAGACCTTTTAAGTGATCCAAAGACGATCACCTGGGAGGTTGTTCTTACCGTGCCAGAGAACGGGCTTCCCGCAGGCACAACCATTGTGGATGAAGTGCCCAAACAATGGATCAACGAAGCTTCGCAGATTGACGCGCTTGTCGGCAATGTGACATGCTCGGATGCATCTGTTGTTTTCTCCAAGAGCGAAGCGGCAGATCACTCCAACTTCACGCTCACGTTTGTTAACGGAATCGAAAACAATACCGGTGCCGCAAGAGACATCACATTTACCTACAAGACACTCATCAATGAAACCACACTTGCAAGTACGGATCTTGCGGACTATTACAAGGACCATACCAACAGAGTTACGGTGACTGCAGGTACCAAGACCAAGAGTGACAGCGATTCCGCCATCGCCATCCTTCCTTACATCAAGAAGGAGGCTGTGGCTGAGGAAAGCTGGCAGGGAGATCTTAATGACAAGAGAGGACAGGGCTGGCCTGTCTATAAGTTCCGTGTGATCATAAGCAACCCCAAGACCAAACCTTTTACACTGACGGATACCTTCCCGGGTGTATTTAAGATCGCAAGCGGTGCAGAGTATAAGGCACCTTCCATCTATCCCTCTGATAAGGCGGGTAACCAGTTAAATAATCCTTCCGACATCACCGGTTCCGTAAGCGGTGGTTCCATTAGCATACCCGCAGGAGACTTTGCGAAAAACGGTGCGAACGATTATGACTTTTACACCGTTGTCTACTACCTTGTAGTTAAGGATGCGGCGGCGTTTGCTTCCATGGAATCTGCGGCATATACAGCCAAGGACAACACGGTCACATACAAAAACTCCGTAACGGGACCGGATTTCGGTACCT
>CAMOHF010000008.1 GCA_946614685.1 uncultured Clostridia bacterium
CTCCTTGCCAAGGAGGGGGTCGCGGGTTCGATCCCCGTCTCGCGCTCTTTTTATTTTAACCGACCCTTTCGGGTCGGGTATTTTTTTTACAACATCAGATCTTTGTAAGTGTTCACCATCTCGCTGATCTTTCCGGCGTCCTCCTCCTTCACCACATCGGCAAGCGCCAGTACGAAGTTTCTGTCCTCTCCCTGATAGCCCGCCTCAGACAGCTTTAAGAGCTGCTCGGTTGCCGTTTCGAAATCTCCGCTTGCCGCTGCCGCAGAAAGCTTATCCAGGCACTCGATATCGATGCGCACCGGTTCCTCGGAGAGTTCTTCCTCCGAAGACGCTTCTTCGGCATTCTTCGCATCTTCTTCTGCCTCTTTTTCCGCCTGTGCGCGAAGGATTTCGGTTTCGCTTCTTTCTTCCGCCACCTTCTTTGCGTACTCCTCATCCGTCATACCGGAGACGGTTCCCGCAAAGTTTTCGTAATCCTCCAGCAAAAGCAACACATCTGAAAGCTCATCCATATAAGCATCCATGTGCTTGCTCACATAGTTTCTGTCGCCCATGGAAAGCGCCGTCTCCATAGATGCCGAAAGCCCCGACAGCATATCCGCACCGATACCGTGCGAAGCCATACGCAAGGTATGCAGCTTCATCTTGAAGCCGTGCTTATCCTTCTCATAGCGCTTCTTAAGGTCGGCCACCGCATCCTTGTGGTTGTGATAGAAGGCCATAATGAGCCTGTTGTACACCTCGATGCTGCCGCCGATCCTGCGGATGGCATCTTCCACGGAGAAATGCTGCGTCAGTTTCACAAGACCGTCACCGTATCTGGAGTTCTCGATGTAGTCCGCAATATCTCCCGTCTTCTCCGAGATCTTCGTCTCGGGCAGGCAGTCCTTCAGGATCGCCGCAAGACGTCGAACCTCCATCGGCTTTAAGATGCTGTCCGTGAATCCCGCCTCGATCAGAGAATCCTGATCGGTCTGGATCGCATCGCTGTTGATGGCGATGATGGGAAGCGTCTGATATTTAAGATCCGAGAGATCACGGATCTCCTTCATCGTATCGGTACCGCTCATCACGGGCATGGACAGATCGATGAATACCACATCGTAATCGTGATTTAATACCATATCGATGGCAGCAAGCCCCGTGCTTGCCGTATCCACCTTCATCTCAAATGAGGTAAGCGCCTTCTTGGACACCTCCAGGGATACCTCGTCCGCCTCGACAACAAGTGCCTCCACCTCAGGGAGCCACATACTCTCGGCAATCTCCTTGGAAAGCGTTCCCTCGATCTTCTCTCCGGCCGTAATCTTGGCACTGCTGTCCGCAATCTTTTGATATACGGACAGGGTAAATGTAGAGCCCGCGCCGTATACGCTTTCCACGGTCACGTCACCGCCCACGATATCGGTATATCCCTTTACGATCGCGAGATCGGCGCCGTTTCCGGCACGATTGTTTTTCTTTTTGTTGTCTGCGATATTGTAGACCTCAAAGATGTCGGGCAGGCGATCCTCCTGGATACCGATTCCCGTATCCGTCACGGAAAAGATGACATTGACCACATCGCTCTTTTCCTCATCCTGGAGCAGGAAACAATCCACGGACAGGGTGATGGAACCCTGCTTGGTATATTTGACTGCGTTATCGCAGAGACGTCTCAGGATGTCCGACAGGATCTCGTAATCGCCGATGACACTGTCAACCGCGCAGTCACCGATCTCAACCAGGAATTTGACATTCTTTTCCTGAAGCTTTGCGATGGCATTTTCGGAGACTTCATAGATCAGAGAAGCTATAGAATAAGGCTGCTCCTTGGCTTCCACACTTCCCGCCTCAATTTTGGCAAGCAGGATGATATCATCCACCTTGCTTAAGATATCTTCACCGATCTCATAGATCGATCGTACACTCTCGGTATAAGTCGCGTCCTCACCCATGCTCTTAACGACCTCATCCGCCTTCGCCATCATGGCGTTCACCGGCGTCTTGATCTCGTTGGAGATATTGGCCAGGTAGTCGTTCTTGGCAGAACTTGACTTGATCACTTCCGCATGCTCTTTGGAAAGTTCTTCCAAAGCACGGTTCTTGGTGCGGAGCGCACGATTAACATGGGTGATACCGATGATGATCACTATGATGACCATGATGATCAAAACCAGAGCCGCAATCTGCACGCTTCTGTTCTCAAAGAGACTCTTTTCCTTGATAATGGCAAAGGATACCGTCTCCTCACCTGCAACGCCGTCACCGTTTTCGGCGCTGATCTCAAAGAAATACTCTCCGCCCTTCAGATTCGTATATACGGCCTGCAGCGGTTCGTCACCACGTAAATTGATGGCCTGCTGATCAAAGCCGCTCAGGGAGTAGGATACGTTGACATTGTCTCTGTTGCTGAAGGAGAATACCGCAAAATTGATGGTGATACGAGAGGTATCGCTCTTGACGGTAAGACCGTTCTGGACTTCGGCAAACTCATACACCTCTCCGTCCACCTCAACGGAGGTCACCTTCACCTTGGGACTCACCTTGTTGTACGGGATATTCTCGGTATCCAGCGTGTACAGGCCCTCGTTGCAGCATACGTAAAGCACGCCTCTGGCGTCAATGAATGAATTCCCGACAGGGTTTACATTTCTGCTCAGTCCGTCGCTGGTGGAAAAGTAGCGTGAAGGGAGTTTCTCACTTCCCAAAAGTTCCTGCTCCGTTGCGGAAAGAACACCCATGGAAGAAACGATCCACAGACGGTCTTTCGACTTCTTGATATCGTAAATGTTATTTGAATACTCGATATTACTTAAGGCACGGAAGGTTTCGTTGAAGAAGCACAGACCGCTGTCCGTGGAGAGAAACAGTCCATTCTCCCCCTCCGTGATTGCCGTGATAACATCAGAGTTTAAGCCGTCCTCCACGGTGTAATGTCTCACATGCTCCGCATCATCCTCACGGAACACATAGAGTCCCCAGCCATCGGTGCCGGCGTAAATATTGCCGTCTTCATCTTCGTAGAGGCAGAGGATGCTTTCTCCGAACATGGGATTGTCCGCATCGAAACAGTCGAGAATTTCTCCCTCGGGGCTTACAAACGCCATACCCTTTTCCGTACCCACGGCAATATCCCCGTTCCTTAAAGCCAGGGTTGTATTGATGGAACGGCTCGGCATATTCATCACACCCGTGATGGTCTTTACCTCTCCGGAGGTATCCACGCGGATCACACCCATATATCTCGAGGCAGCGATCCAAAGAACACCGTTTGCATCCTTGCAGATATCACGAATACCGGTTTCGGCAAGAGCCTCCGTCGTTTTGTTGTTGACCGGATTCCCGGCACTGTCATAGATCTTAAGACCATTATCGGTGCCCACATACGTAAGGCTTCCGTCCACGAAAACACAGTTGACGATGGACTCCGGAAGACCGGTCACGGCATTGTAATCCGTGAATTTGGACTTGGACAAAAAGAGCACACCCATACGGCTTGTGGCGATCCAATAGTTGCCTTCATAGTCCTGCAGGATATCCGTGATATAACTGTTTAACAAAAAGTCTCCGGTGGAAACCAGACTGTCACCCACCAGGTATCCGATGCCGTTCTCACCGCCGACCCAGATGCGCCCGTTCTGATCCTTCATGATATCGCTGATACCGATCAGGCCGACATTGAAGTGACGGTAGCTGCCGGGATTATCAAAGACAATGATATCCCCGTCCGAGGTGCCGACATAAATCTGCCCCTCGATAACGGATATGGCCGTTACTTCCCCCTTGGTGATGGAGGCCGTATCAACCGTCGACATACGCTTGCCCTCTTCAAAAACAACGATCTCTCCGCTTGTGGCAAGCCCCCAGATCTCACTTCCGTTTCCGGCAAGCTTTAAGAATCTCTTATCTGCCAGCGCCTCATCCTCATAGAGTTTGAGTGTCAGATTGTCATCGTCTCCCTCCGCAAGGTAAAAGCCGTTCGCCGTGGAGACGTAGATCCGTCCGTCACTGTCCTCGCAGACATCGTAGATGGTCTTCACGCCGGCGTAGTATTCCTGCTGGAAATGATAATGCTCGCCTGCAATGATGCAGAAGAGTCCGTAGTTATCCGTACCAACCCACACTCTGCCCTTCTCGTCCTGCAGAATACTGTTGATGGAGTACACATCCGTCTTGTCCGTGTCCCAAAGATTGATGGACGAGAAGTCGGAACCGTTGGAACGGTACAGTCCGCCATCGGTGCCGATCCAGATATAACCGGACGCGGACTGGTAGAGACAATTGACCTCATTGCTTCCGACGCCGTTCTTCTGGTTGAATACCGTCTGGATGTATCCGGCGGAAAATGCGTCTTTTGCGGTGGTTTTCTCCGGAGCAAACACAGAAAAAAGACACGCCAAAAGAATTGCCGCAACAAAACATGCAATCCGCTTTTTGGTGTGTCTTTTAAAGTTCATCATTAAGCCTCTTTCAGGAATACTTTATAACCTTTGTAGGTTTCATAGATATCAGCCTTGGATGTGATCTCCCAGGGTGCGTGCATATTAAGCACCGCAACGCCGCAGTCAATCACTTCCATGCCGTATAAGGACAGGATATATGCGATCGTACCGCCGCCGCCGACATCGACTTTTCCAAGTTCCGCCGTCTGATAGAATACCTTTCCGTCATCCATCATCTTGCGGATTCTTGCGATGTACTCGGCATTCGCATCGTTGGAACCCGACTTGCCTCTGGCACCGGTAAATTTGCAGAATACCATGCCGCGTCCGAAGTATGAAGCATTGTCCTTGGAGAATGCTTCCGCATAAAGCGGATCGTAAGCCGCATTCACATCGGAGGAGAGCATGCTGGAATTGGCAAGACATCTTCGGAGCGTAAGGTCTCCCTTCTCTCCTACAGCCGCAAGGATCTCTGCCACGGTGTTCTCAAAGAATTTGGACTGCATACCCGTAGCGCCGACACTGCCGATCTCTTCCTTGTCAGTAAGCAGCGTGCAGGCTGTCTTCTTCGGTTTCTTCACTTCGAGCATGGCGATAAGCGACGTGTAGGCGCACACCTTATCGTCCTGACCGTATGCCATGACCATGCTGCGGTCAATACCGCAGGAACGCGCACGTCCGGCGGGAACCACCTCGATCTCTGCGGAAATAAAGTCTTCTTCTTCCACGCCGTAGGTATCCGCAAGGAGCTTTAAGACATTCGCCTTCACTGCTTCTTTTTCTTTCTCGGTGGCATTCTTTGCCTTCTCTGCAAGCGGCTGACTGCCGAAGATAACATCAAGCTTCTCACCCTCGATCACCTTGGCCGCCTTCTTGTCCATCTGCTCAGCGGCAAGGTGGATTAAAAGATCGCTGACGCAGAATACGGGATCCTTCGGATCCTCACCGATGCAGACATCTACCGTTGTGCCGTCCTTTTTCACGATGACGCCGTGAAGCGCAAGCGGAATGGCTACCCACTGGTACTTCTTGATGCCTCCGTAATAATGTGTGTCAAGATATGCAAAATCATCCTTCTCATAGAGCGGGTTCTGCTTTACATCCATGCGCGGGGAATCGATGTGCGCGCCGAGGATGTTCATGCCGTTCTCCAAGGGATCGCTTCCGATGTGGAACATGGCAACCGTCTTGTTCATCCAGACGCGATATACCTTGTCACCCGCAGCAAGCTTGCCCTTCTTTGCGATCACGGTATCCAGATTCTTGTATCCGTTCTTCTCGCAGAGTTCGGCGATGAGCTTTGCGCACTCGCGCTCCGTCTTTCCTTCGCTGATGAAATCGATATAGCCTTCGGCAAATGCATCAACCTCACCCAGCTGCTTTTTGGTATAACTCTTCCATGCGTTCTCTCGTATCATTTTACTGTCTCCTTATGTCAGATGTATTATATCAGTCTTTTCTGCATGCATTGATCGCTTCCGTCAGGATCCGGACCGCTTCATCGCAATGACTTTCCTCGATGATAAGCGGAGGTACCAGACGGATCACAGCAGGTCTTACCGCCGTAGTCATAAGTCCGAGTTCCACAGCCTTATACTTCACATCATTTGCGATATCCTGTGTCAGCTCGATACCGATCATAAGGCCTCGACCTCTAACTTCCTTCACCAAGGGAAGCGTCTCGAGTTTCTTCATGAAGGTGCGTCCGAGGATATCCGCATGTTCGGAGAGCTTTCTGTCTATGATCTCGCTGATCTGTGCGTAGGAAGCGGCACATGCGATCGGATTACCTGCGTAGGTGCTTCCGTGAGCACCCGGCCCGAAGGTCTTGGCAAGCTCGGTTGTGGTACACATCGCACCGATGGGAAGTCCGCCACCCATCGCCTTCGCCATGGAGACCGCATCCGGTTTCACTCCGTAACCCATGTATGCCATCAGACTGCCGGTTCTGCCCCATCCGGTCTGAACCTCATCGAAAAGGAGGAGCATCTGCTTTTCATCGCAGAGTTTCCGAAGTCCCTTTAAGAATTCGGGATCTGCGGGATAGACACCGCCCTCGCCCTGTACAGGTTCCACCATAATGGCGATGGTATCTTCCGTCACCGCATCCTCAAAGCTCTTTAAATTGTTGAACTCCGCGTAGGTAAAGCCGGGAATAAAGGGATCGTAATTCGCCTGGATCGGTGTGCCGGGCTGTCCGGTTGCGGCAAGCGTTGCAAGCGTTCTTCCGTGGAAGGAGTTTTTCGCAGTCACGATGTGGTAACGATTGGGTCCGAAATTGTCCTTGCCGTACTTTCTGGCAAGCTTGATCATGGCCTCATTCGCCTCGGCACCGGAATTCTGGAAGTAGATCTTATCGAAACCGATGGAATCAAGGATGAGCTTGGCAGCCCTTGCGGCAGGCTCCGTATAGCAGTAGTTGGACGCGTGGATCATCTTGGCCGCCTGTTCCGCGATGGCTTCCACCACACGTTTGTTGCAGTGACCCGTGGAGTTCACCGCAATACCTGCCATAAAGTCAAGGTACTTGTTCCCTTCTTCATCGATCACATATACGCCGTCACCGGTCTCGGCCACGAAATCGAACCGCTTAAATGTGTCGTAAAAATACTTGTCATACAATGCTTTCAGTTCTTCTTTTTTCATGATATCACCTCTTCAAAACGATATGCCGGCAGTCGAAACCGTCGGCATACGTGTTATCTATCAAACTGTGCGAGAAACCTAGTCTTCCCCGTAAAGATCCGATGCTACAAGACTGTCTAAGATACCCACAAGCTGGCCGATCTCCGGCTTACTGATCTGGGCATTCGCACCGAGTTGCTCTCCTTTTCTCTTCATGTCATCATTGATCAATGAAGAAAAGATAATGATGGGAATGTGTTTTAATCCTTCTGTCTCTCTGACTTTCTTGATCAGATGATGTCCGTCCATCTGCGGCATCTCAATATCGGTGATCAGACACTTCACACCGTAATCAACACCGTTGTTCTTACGAAGCTCTGCGAGATAATCCCAAGCCTCCTGACCGTTGTTCTTGATGATCAGCTTGGTATAACCGGCTGTATGGAGTGCATCCGAGATCAGCTGGCACAGAAGCATGGAGTCCTCTGCAATCAAGAGAGGGATGTTGTTTCTCTCTCTTGCATCAAGTCCCTCCACCTGTGAAATCTTTAAGCTTGTCTCCGGACAGATGCCCTCAACGATACGCTCGAAATCAAGGATGATCAGCAAGTGATCAAACTTCTTGATGATACCTGTGGCAACACCCGTGCCGGGTCCGCTTACGGTAGCATCGGGCTTGACAACCTCGCTCCAGGACACACGGTTGATACCCAGCACCTGCTGTACGTCGAAAGCGATATTCAGATTGTTGAAATTCGTGACGATCAGGTAGTTTTTGGAGCGTTCTTCATTCTCGAATCCCAAAGCTCGGAAAAGGTCGATGACGGTAATGATATCGCCTCTCGGCATGAAGATACCTTCGATACAGGGGTCTGAATTCGGAACCGGCGTGATCTCCTGATACGTCAGGATCTCTCGGACTTTCTCTACGTTGATACCGTAGTGGTTGCCGTTGATTACAAACTCCAGGACTTCCAACTCATTTGTGCCGCTCTCAAGTAAGATGTTTGAATCCATATGTATCCTCCTCTACTCCTCTAACTGCAGAATCGCTTCCTTGCCGCTTGTGTTCTTCACGGAAAGCTTCAGTCCGTGGATGTCTTTCGCCACGGATTCCGAAACCGAGAAAAGAAGCACAACCTCCTCGCGATCACTGGGTTCGATGGTATTCTGATAAGTGTATAAATCATCGATCAGGATGGTCAGCATCGCTTTCGCTCGCTTGTTGTCATTGATAATGATATGGTAATCCATATCCTGACTGTAGAAATCCACATCCTGCATCTCGTTGGTCTTGTTCTCGATGTCAAATTTCAGGACAAGAAGCTTGTGGCCTGTCGGTGCCTGAATCTCGATAAACATGCCGTCCTGATCATAGGAGGGATAGCTGTCAAGTACCATGTAATACGCATAGGTGACAGATACTTTATCCTCGCCGATCAGCTGTGCGATGTCGTAATCCTTGCTCTCGGTCGCCGCAACGGGTGATACACTCTCCTCATTGCCGGAATCTCCCGTCACCACCTTCGGATCCGCTGCGCTCTTGCCGCTTCCGGAACCCTCCTTGCCGGTCTTGCCGCCGGAAGGTGTCTCCGTCGTCGCCTGCGCTTCCGTGGTGGGAGCCTCCGTCGTAACTTCGGTCGTCGGCGCTTCGGTCGTAGCATCCGTGGAAGCCACTGTCGTAGCATCCGTCGGTGACGCCGCATCGGGATCGTACTTCACATCCTGCAATTTGTTGTATTTCATGAGTCGCTCAGCGGCGTACTCAGCGATAAGATAATTCTCCTCGTCCGTCAACTCAATGACCTTCTCGCATCCGCTCATGGCGAGCATCGCAAGCACGAGAAATCCGATCGCAATTCTCTTCTTCATACTGCCTCCGTTATGTCACAAATACACTGATAATTCTACCACTAATCAGGCTGTTCATCAAGCACATTTGTGTCCAAATCAAAGTAAAAGCAGACACCGGAATCCATATTGTACACGCCGTAAGACTTGCCGTGTGACTCCATGGTAGCGGCCACGATGGAGAGTCCGATTCCGTTTCCTCCGTACTCTCTGGTTCGGGCTTTATCCGCCTTGTAGAACTTGATAAACAGATTGTCGATATCTTCGTCTTTGATCAGATCTCCGTCGTTGTATACGTTGACGCGTACGTCCTGCTCGCGCCGTTCAAACCACACGCGGATCCTGCCGCCCTTCTTTACGTAATGGATCGCATTGGTGAGGTAATTTCCGAGCACCTCTTCGATCATAAACTCATCCGCCCAGACAAACACCGGATTTTCTTCCTCATAGATCAGCGTCGCCCCCGCTTCCTCCATCAGAATCTTCTGGGAATTTAAGACGTCACGCACAAAGCCGGTCAGCTCAAATCTTTCGATCACGGGCTTATTGGCGCCGAATTCGATTTCATTTAAGGAGAGCAATTTCTGCACCATCAGGTTCATCTTGCCCGCCTCATCGATGATCACATCCGTATAGTAATCCCTGTTTTCGGGATCATCATCCATATTTTCCTTAAGGCCTTCGGCATATCCCTGGATCAGCGCAATGGGCGTTTTAAGCTCATGCGATACGTGGGACAGAAACTCCCGGCGCATATCGTCAAGTTCCTCTTTTTTCGCGATATCCTTCTCGAGTTCCAGATTCGCCGACTTTAATTCGCTGATGGTCTTCTCGAGTTTTTTCGACATCTCGTTCATATACCCGCCGAGTTCTCCGATCTCGTCCTGCGTGGTCACGGGCACTTTGACATCGAACTCCAGATTGGTCATACGCCTGGCCGCACGGGACAGACGCTTGATCGGATTTGCGATCAGGTTGGACAAGATCAGCATAAAGCCCGAACCGATCAGGATCAGTCCGACGGCGACATAGATAAATACCCTTGTTACGACCTGCATGGTAAGTTCAAGACGCTCCACCGGCGTACGCAGGATGATCCTGTCACCGTTATCAAGTGTTCCCACCAGGTCGTAGTAGCTGGCACCCAGGATATCGTCCTTGTGCTTTCCTACGGTAAAACTTCCCGGCACATCACTGCCCTTGCTTTCCGTTCGTTCGAGAGAGCCGAGCATGGCGTTCATACTCTGCATCATCTGTCCCTCGTCGCGGATGGTCGTATATATATTTCCGTTATCTTCGCTGAACACAAAGATCACGGCACCGAGCGGATTCTTCACGCGTCCGATCAGTCCCTCTCCGCTTTCCCCGGCATCTTCATCCGAGAATAGCTCATTGCAGGATTCAAATGTCGTTTTGAGATTGGCCTTGATATTATAGACAAAAACCACGCTGATCACATAGTTGCAAATGATCCATGAGATTGCCATGATAAACACGGAAAAGCTTACTACCATCAGCGTGATTTTGGTACGAATGGAATTCTTCATACGATGAAACTATACCTCGAATTTGTAGCCCATCCCCCAGATGGTCTTAATGTAATCGCCGCAGTCTCCGAGTTTTGAACGGAGCTTCTTGACATGTGTGTCTATGGTTCTGGCATCTCCGAAATAATCGTAATCCCAGACATTGTTCAATATCTTCTCACGGGAAAGCGCCACACCGGTATTGAGCATAAAGTAAGTAAGCAGTTCGAATTCCTTGTAGGAAAGCTCGATGCTCTTGCCCTGTACTCTGACCACATGCGCGTTTCTGTCGCACTCGATCTCGCCGACCACCAGTTTCTCATCCTTCTCGCTGCTGCGTCTTAAGACCGCCTCCACTCTCGCCACGAGGATCCTCGGTGAGAAGGGCTTGGTAACATACTCGTCCACACCGAGTTCAAAGCCCTTCAACTCATCCCGCTCGTCGCTTTTGGCGGTCAGCATGATGATGGGCACGTTGGACTCCTTGCGGATCTCCTGTGCCACGCCGTAACCGTCAAGTTTCGGCATCATGACATCCAGGATCACCAAGCCGATGCCCTTGGTCTCGAAAAAGGTAGCACACGCCTCCTCGCCGTCGGCCGCTTCCAGTACCTGATAGCCCGCCTTGGTCAGGAAGTCCCGCACCAGTTTTCGCATACGACTCTCGTCATCCACTACTAGAATTTTGATCTGATCCATATGTATGCCTCCAAATAATGTCCTGTATCAGAGAATACCACGAAACTATGTCGGTTCTGTGAACTACTTCAAAAGCTGCTCTTCTCGCTCGTTTAGCTCCCGCTCTCTTTGGTTTAATTCTTCCTCCCAGGCGGAATACTTGTCGAGTACCTTGTTCTCTGTGTTGATATAGCCCATGTTCTGGTTTGCGATCACGATAACAAACATGCCGATGATGATAGTAACCAAAGCTGCGATCACAATCATCAGCTTGGTATTAAGCGCCTTCAGGCGACTTCTTGTCTCATCCGTCTTTTCATACTTCTCCCGAAGCATCACGTATTGCGGAGTATCTTCCGGAGGCGTCTTTTTATCCGTAAGCCGCGGGACCGGTACGGGCGGTACGGCATCGGAGCCCTTTCTTGCCACCAATTCCTGCCTTAACTCCTGCAGGAACGAAAGTCCGATCGGCGTCACAAAAAACCTCTTGCTCACAAGACTTGAGTAGAGTTTTAGAAGATCGTCGGTATTATCCATATGCACACGGTTCCGTATCTTGGCGACATTCTCGAATTCCTTCCTCGCCCTGGCTGCATCCGCACGCTTGGAAAAACGATATCCACTGACAATCTTGATGTCTGTCTCTTCATTTTGCGGGGTCTTATTCTCATCCATAAGGATCACCGTCTTCCTTAAAACAAATCAACAGGAGACATAACTGCCTCCTGTTGGATTCCGGTTAATTCGCATCTGTCGCAGTCGATGTTGCCGCACCCGTAGTGATCTTGATGTTGTTGGCATCGCAGATCTCCTTCAGTTTGGTCTCATAATCAGCCAAAGCGGTCTTCGCCTCGGTAACAAGAGTATTCGCCTGTGTCAGATA
>CAMOHF010000009.1 GCA_946614685.1 uncultured Clostridia bacterium
GGAGAGCTATGAGTTGATCTCCGACAGCCCGGCGAAGCGGATCTACGATGCGGTTAGGCGGATTCCGTACGGCCGTGTCGCGACCTATGCGCAGGTTGCGGAGATGGCGGGCGACAGGAAGATGGCCAGGGCAGTGGGAAATGCACTGCACAAGAATCCCGATCCTTTGAACATTCCGTGTTACCGCGTGGTGAACTCCAAGGGAGAACTTGCCGGGGAGTTCGCATTTGGCGGCGCCGGCAGGCAAGCGGAGCTCCTTATCGCGGAAGGCGTTGAGGTCGTTGACGGCAAGGTGGATTTGGAGCGGTTTGGGTGTGAAGATGAATAAGCTTGTTTTATATGGTGATTCAAATACATACGGTTACGATCCGAGTGGCTTTTTGGGCGGCAGATATCCGGCGGAGGTTCGCTGGGCGGACACACTTGCGCGCAAATTACAGGGCAAGTACATGGTGCTCAATGAGGGCATGAACGGACGGCCCTTACCGACGCTTCCCAGGGACGAGCAGTTTTTGGAATCGGTAATCGGCGATCTTACTGCGGGCGACGTCCTGCTTATGATGCTTGGGACGAACGACATTCTTCTCACGAACCACCCCGATGCAAATGTGCCGATACGGAAGATGGAACGTCTCTTGAACTATGAGAGGCTCACCCAAGCTGCGTTTCGCTTTATCGTTGTCGCTCCGCCGTATATTGGGTCGGAAGAAGGCAGCATGAGCCGCTACTATTCTGAAAGCATAAAGATGAATGAAGGCTTTAAGAAACTGTGCGAAGCGCACGGTGTAGAGTTTGTTGATGCAGGAACTTGGAATGTCCCGCTTGCATTCGACCTCGCACATTTGTCGGAGGAAGGGCATAGACTGTTTGCGGAACGTTTGATGAAGAGCGTGGGTATATGAGATGATGAGAGTCAGTATGAAAAAGCGCAGTCAATGACTGTGCTTTTTTCGTCTGCAGATGGTTGTTTATGGTATAATGAATCCATGAGTTGCCTGATGCAAAAGGAGGTGCGCGATGATTACAGAAAATGCAGATGATGAGGTTGAAGAAGTATGTGCAAATTGCGGTATGGAGTTTCTGAGCGATGAAGATATGTATTGCAGGATCTGCGGAACAAAGCGCGGAGAAGGAGAATACGATCCGTCGAACAATTTTAATGCATGTGTATATGGACCGCCGATGATAGCAAAGATTCGTTGTGAAAACTGTGGCTTCTCGTGGACCAGTTCCTTCTGGGGCACGGATTTTTCGAAGTACTGCCCGCGATGCGGTCAGGAATCGTTAGAGAAGGATGAACAAATGGATCCGGAGTTTCTGGCCTTTTGAGATGAGCTGATTGCAGATGCGAAACAGAAACGGCTCCGGGAAGAGGCGCAAAAAGCGGCGGAAGAAAAAGAAAATGCGTTGCACGTTTGTATGAGCGATGAGGGAAGTGCAAGCAGAATCATTACGGCATATTATCCGGATTCCAGCAAATGGAGCGCGGATTTCAAGAATAGAAAGGAGAGCATCTGATGAAGTGTTTGATGTGCAAGTCGGAAACGATGGTAGATTCTACGAATACTTACTTCACCCAACTCGAAAACGGGTATGTGATTATTGAAAACGTGCCCTGTAGAAAATGCACACAGTGTGGAGAGGTTGTTTACTCGGCATTGGTTGTTGAAAAATTAGACGAGACTTTGGATAGTTGCAAGCATGCAACATACAAATAAAGCGATGTTACAAAAACATAACATTTTCCGTTGACATTGCTCTGATTCGTGGTACAATGAAAGTGAAAAGGAGGGATGGTCATGAACGCATTACTGGGTGGCCGTATAAAGGCATTAAGAACAGCGAAGAATTTTACACAGGAGCAGCTCGCTGAACACCTTGGGATAAGTAGGCAAAAGTATGCCAGAATTGAGAACGGTGCGAACAGTATTACGCTTGATATCCTTACAAAGATTGCAGGCATGCTTGATGTGACGGTTGGTGATATCACCAGAGTTCTTGATGAAGAACCGGCAGTAGCGTATCGCGCCGGAACAGATATTTCCTCCTCCGAGAAGATTCTGGATATGTTGGATCTATTCTATGCCAATAAACACATGTATACCAAACTACAGCATAGAAACAGGACATAGGAGGACTCTTCATGCATGATAGTAGGAAAAGAGAAATACGGATACAAGCTGATTCTTTTCGAGAAAAGTGCAAGATCAGTCGATACGGGATTATAGATCTTTTCAAGGAGTGTGATCGTCTGGGTTACAAACTAATCAGATATCCGCTCGGAGAGGATGCGGATCTTGGTTTTGCATTGAAAAAAGATGATGATATTATTGTTTTTATAAACTCAAGTATCAGACTTTCCAGAGAGATTTTTACATTGGCGCATGAGATAGGGCACATTGTTCTTCATCTCAACGGTGAGAAATCTTTTATTGATAACAAGGCAACGATTGCAGACGGCAACACTGATGAGATAGAGCAGGAAGCAAATTATTTTGCGGCCAATTTATTGATGCCGTCAGATGAAGTCGAGCGTTTTATTGATCTGGAACTTCCGGGATTTGAGAAGAACGGATTATCAGGCATGGATATAGCCAGAATCATGTCCGAGTTTAATGTCAGCTATGATGTGGCCTTAAACAGACTTGAGTCGTTAAGAAAGATTGATAGTAATCAAAAAACACGTTTGGAAACTGAGCGGAGTGAAAAACGGGTTGGAAACCTTCTTAAAAGTATTGGCGGTAACTCGAGATTGAACATAGCGGGCCATGAAATCGTTATTCCGTACGAGTACATCGACTACGTTATATACAATTACAATCATAATGCGATTCCCAAAGAAACTTTGGAGAAAGTTCTGGAGTGCTATCAGCTTACGATAGAAGATATAAGTGATAGACTTGTGGAGTTCCCTGAGGAAGATGATGATCTTGATGATTTGATAGGGGGGTTGGAGGATTGAGAGCCTCTTTGGATACCAATGTGATCATACACCTTTACAAGGCGGGACTGCAGAGCGTGTTGTTTGATGTTTTTGATGAAGGTGTATTCATATACGAACAGATTCGAAATATTGAACTTGAGAATCATGGGCAAGATGTGCTTGATACAGTTGATGCTGATATAGCATCAGGGAGAATAGAAGTATATACGGATCAAAAACTGAAAGAATTAGCAGTCTACAGACTGTTTGATAACAACTTCAAAGAAAACAGGCTTTTGTATGGGGCCGGAGATTTGGGAGAAGTTTATGCGATTTCATTGGCGCAGACATTAGGAGCGTATTCGCTGGTGACGGACGACACAAAACAAGGTGGTCCATATATGTCACTGCTTCAGTTTGAAGACGATGTTATGCCGTTTACATTTGCTGATGTTTTGATCCTAAGATACTTGATGGGGATAGCTGAAGCAGATCAAACGGTTGCAGATTTTGATGAAGTCAACACAGCATCTGATCTGAACTGGGCATTTCGAAGTCAATTATCAAAATTCATAAAGCGATTCCTTAAGGATCCGTATAGAGAAGAGGATGTCACATGGATTCGGGAACTTGAAAAGAAGAATGAAATAAACCTAAAAGACAAATTAATATACCTGAGTAAATTGCTATAGGATATGGAAAATAAGGATCTCTCCGGAGGTCCTTTTGTGGTATAATTACGTGAAATCCACTTGCCAAACCAGAACAAATGTTCTATACTAAAATGTACACCATTACAGTTTGAGATGGGGTGCGTTTATGGCATACGAGGATTTAAAACCGATCGATGTGATCTGCGAGCATACGGCGGATGGAGAGATTATACCGCTGAAGCTGCGCGTGAAGGATGACAGCGGAGAGTATCAGTCGTATCGGATACATGCGTATAAGGATTTGTCCGGACAGGGGGCGTACGATACGCAGGATGGGATTTATGTGACGAATTCCACGATACATTTCCTGTGCAGTATTACGGTGTTCGGACGGACGCGGAATGTAAGGCTGTACTACAAGTCGGATGAGGGCATCTGGCGAATGGCGGCGTAGAGGGATGGCGTAAGACAGATGATAAGAACAAGATAACGTCGAGGATTATGAGGAGATCCTGGATCCCGATTCCAAGAACACCAGCACCCGCAGTGTGAAAGACTGCGGGTGTTTTTTTTCTTTCTGTGTTATAATAAAAAACAAGCAATCCGAAAGGGGATGAGTGATGAGTCAGGATATGCTTTATACCGTGTTATATATGGAGATCAACCTGGTGGCGATCGTGCTTGTGGGGATCATCGGTTTCAAAACGAACGGCCTTTCCAAGATGGTGGCGCAAAGGAATTTTGCTATGTCCATCGGCGCGGAAGTTTTATTCTTTTTGTCCGACACCGTTTATGTGATGAGTGTGCACGGTCTTTTTCCGTGTGGAACGGCCATGATCATGGTCACCAAGTCGGTATACTTCTTCTCAACGACGATGATGTGTTATTTCTGGTTTGTCTACTTCGAACATATTCAGGAATCACGCTTTGTGGAAAGCCTGAGAAACGTGCATATCGCGGCGATCCCGCTTGTGATCATGACGGGACTTCTCGTGGTGAATGCATTTACAGGTGTTTTATTCTATGTCGACGGAGAGGGAATCTATCGACGCGGTCCGCTGTTTATCGTTCAGTATGCGCTTGCCTACGCCTACGTGTTCTTTACCTGCGCCCGCGCATTTCTCGGGATCTTCAACAAGAACAAATACGCCAAACGCAGACAGCTGGTCATCCTGTCATGCTTTCCGATCGCTCCCGCGGGAGCCGGCATCCTGCAGTTTGTCTACCCGCAGCTGCCGCTTGCCTGCGCGACGCTTTCGCTGGCAACACTTCTCTTGTACCTGGAGTGGACGGATCAGGTGATCTCCATGGATCCCCTCACAAAGCTCAACAACAGAAAGCAGCTTACATACAGGTTCGGTGTCTGGTCCGAGATGCATGAGGACGACCAGGATTTGTATCTGTTGATGGTGGATGCCGATCACTTCAAGTCCATCAATGACACTTACGGACATCTGGAGGGGGATGCGGCTCTGATCAGGATTGCCGATGCGCTTCGTCACGGATGCCGCGTGCACGGAAGAAAGAGCAGCATCTCGCGGTACGGTGGAGATGAATTCGTGGTATTGGCCTGGGTCAAGCGTGAAAACAGCGAGGAAGAGATCGGGCGTTTGATCAGTGAGATACAGACACATCTGGATATGCTGAACCGTGAAGCGCAAAGCCCCTATGAATTAAAAGTTTGCATCGGAACAGCAGTTGTAACAGCGCCCGCATCGTTGAAAGAAGTGATCGAAGAGGCCGATGCCAGCTTGTACGAACAAAAAGAACTGGTACACAGATAGATACTTAACATACAAGAGGAAGAATAATGACAGCAAGAGAATTGGCACAGGAAATCATTGAAGGAAGAAGACTCGGCAGACAGGACGATCTCGCATTTTTGAAAGACTGTCCGCTTGAAGAATTAAAAGAGGGAGCGGACATGATCCGCAAGGCACTGGTCGGAGACAGGGTGGATCTTTGTACGATCATCTCCGGAAAGAGCGGTAACTGCGGCGAAAACTGCAAGTTCTGTGCGCAGTCCGCGCACAATCACACGTCCTGCGAAGTGTATAGCCTGATGGACTACGACAGGATCTTGCAGGAGGCGAAATCCAACGAGGCTGAGGGCGTGAACCGGTTTGCAATCGTCATCTCGGGGCACAGTCCCTCCAAGGAGGATTTTGAAAAACTGATCGAGATCTATCGGGGCCTCAGGAAGGAACTTACGATATCTCTGTGTGCTTCTCTCGGCTTTCTGACGCAGGAGCAGTTTGACAGGCTCTACGAAGCCGGTGTGCGAAGCTATCACAACAATATCGAGACATCAAGGAGATACTTTCCGCAGATCTGCACGACACATACCTTTGACGATAAGATTGCGAATATCAAACGCGCACAGGCAGCGGGCCTTTCCGTATGCTCGGGCGGTATCATCGGTATGGGGGAAACCATGGAAGACAGGATCGATATGGCGGTGGAACTCTCAACACTCGGTATCGCATCGATCCCGATCAATTCGCTGATCCCGATCCCTCACACACCGCTTGAGAATCTTCCGACGCTGTCAGAGGATGAGATCCTGCGCACCGTTGCTGTCTTTCGCTATATCAATCCCGAAAGCAACATCCGGCTCGGCGCGGGCAGAAAGCTGATCACGGAAAACGGCGTGCCTGCTTTCACGGGAGGTGCAAGTGCAACTATCACCGGCAACATGCTGACGACCTCTGGGTCTACGATCGCAAGTGACCGCGAGATGCTTTTGTCACTTCACAGAGAAGTGATCGCAAAATAAATGTAACCGAAACGACGTGAGTTTTTTCAAAGGGGGAAGTTCTATGGTATGTCCTTACTGTAACTCCGTGATTCCGGACGGATCGGGTTTCTGCGCAAACTGCGGAAACTTTATCAACCCTTCGAGTACTCCGAAGATGGGAAGTCAAAACACGCCCGATCCCGAATACAATGTGCTTGAGCATCTGTTTTCCACGACGGATCTCGTCACTATGCGTGAGACGAAGAAGGTGAAGTCGGCGAAGCCGAAGGGCCTTGGTATCGTGGCGATTGTTGTTTTGGCTTTGCTCTTTGTGGCGGCTACGGTTAAAACCATCAGCCGACAGGGCGTGCGAAGAGCCATAGCGGGACTGGAAGAACCGATCCAGGAGGAGACGACAGGCTATACGGAGAAAAACGTCGCCGGTTATGAGGCGTCGATTTACTACAAGTATTCCTATGAGGTGGATGCCTTGGTGGTGTCAAGCAAGCATTACATAGGCTTTGGATTATCGGACAGACTTGCGCCGGTGGATGTGGCTTTCGCATGGGGAGATGTGGCTGCGAACAATGAGGCCATCGATTTTAACTGGAAACAGTCCGGACGATGGGTGCACTGGAAGGTGAAGAATTATGCCGATCTGGATAAGGTGGGAGGCATAGAAGGGGTGAACATGCAGTGCTCCAACAACCACCTGATCCCCGCGGACAACTCCGTGAAACGAAAGATCAAGAAGATCAAACGAGGCGATCATATCAAACTCACCGGCTATCTGGTGGATGTGGACGCCGAGAACAAAGCAGGAAGAGTGTTTACATGGAACTCCAGTACATCAAGGTTTGATTCGGGTGACGGAGCGTGCGAAGTCATCTATGTAACGGATGTTGTATGGAAATAAAAAAGAACCGGGTCGCGATCAGGTTTCCGCGATCCGGTTCTTTTCGTTCAAAACTTCTCTCTGGATACGGTTCCAGACATGCTTTTTGTTGCCGCTCCAGGCAGGAGCGATGAGCAGACGCTTGTCCCCGTCGCCGGTGAGACGGTGGATGACGACGTGATCCGGGATGACCGCAACGCAGTCACGAAGAAGCGAGATGTATGCATCCTCGGTGAGGACGGTAAATTCACCTCTTGCGTAAATCTCGGCCAGGTCGGTCCCCTTTAGGACGTGAAGAAGCTGCAGCTTGATCCCGTCGGTTCCCGCTGCCGAGACATAGCGCACGGTCTCAAGCATATCTTCCCTGCTTTCGCCGGGAAGCCCGAGGATGACGTGGGTGATCACCTCGATGCCGCGTGCGTGCAGCTTTTGCACGGCTTCGTCATATACGGAAAGGTCATAGCCTCTGCGGATCATATCCGCTGCCTTTTGGTGTATCGTCTGAAGCCCGAGCTCCACCCATACAGGCTTTTCTTTTGCCAGTTCTTCGAGAAGGCCGAGTGTCGAATCGGGTAGACAGTCCGGCCGCGTGGCGATCGAGAGAACGGCGATATCGGGATGGGAGATGGCTTCGGTGTAGAGCGCGCGAAGACGGTCGGTGGGACCGTAGGTTCCCGTATAGGCCTGGAAGTAGGCAATGTAGCGACCTTCTTTCACCTTTTTTGCAACACGGGCCTTGCCTTCTTCGATCTGAGCGGTGATTCCGACACCTGCGTCCCCGGCAAATTCTCCGCTTCCACCCGCAGAACAAAAGATGCAGCCGCGCGTGTCAAGCGTGCCGTCTCTGTTGGGGCAGGTGAACCCGCCGTTTAGGGCGATCTTATAAACTTTGCATCCGAACTGCTCGCGCAGATAATCATTTAATAATCTCATAAGACAATTATAAGTGACAATCTGCGGATGTGCAATTGTCGATGCTGTGGAAGGTGTGTTATAATCAGACTATGAGCAGCGAGATTTTTCAAAATGCACTATCGGGTTTTGTGACGGATGTTGCGGTGGGTGATACCGTTCGCGCACTGGTTCTGAAAGGATATTCCGTAAGCGGGATCAAAAGGTACCTGGATTATCCGGTTTCCGACGAGAAACTGAGGCAGATGGTCTGGAACTGTCTGATCGATACGGGCGTGATCCGGCTTGCCAAACCGGGAAGTTCCGATGCAAAGCGGGGCTATACCTACGAGCGGGATCGAAGCCCTTACGGTACAGTTACGTATCGCAGGGTTGCGTCCGATTCGGAGCGTACCGAACCATCGTATCTTCCCTGCGATTTCGGGAGCCTGCGAAAGAAGGATCCCGGGGCGTTCGAGAAATCACTGCAGGCGCTTCTTCCGGAGGACCGGGAGTATATTCTGGATCTACCCTGGCCGGTTTCGACGGTCTGGCATGCGGAGAACGAGCGCATGAAACGTATTATGAGCACCATCAAAAAGGAGAGCAACACAAGATGAAACATGTTACATTTTCCCCCAAAGGCGTATGTTCGGTGAAGATTGATTTTGATATTGATGATGAGAACAAGCTTCACAATGTGCAGTTTGAAAGAGGCTGCAACGGTAATCTTCGGGCGATCGGCCGTCTGGTCGAGGGGAAGGAGGCATCTGAGATCGCCGATGTACTGCGCGGCAATCAGTGCGGTATGCGCGGGACTTCATGTGCAGATCAGTTTGCAAAGGCGATTGACGAAGCGATTGCATAGGGAGAAATGCCGTGGCTCCTTTTCTGCAAAATCGGGCATGATGAAACTGATATTTTGTGGCATCATCATAGTAGAAAACTTTTAAGGTGTATAGTATACTTGCGTTACTGAAACGTACGGACAAAGTAATCATTTTTACATTTTTGTGGAGGAGTATGTTATGAGACGTAAGATTGCTTGTGGAGTATGCCTGCTCTTGCTCCTGACGGGATGCGGCAATACAGCCAAGAAAGGCAGCGAGACAACCACCGAGACCGCAGTTGCGACCGCTACGGAAGCGGTAGCTACGGAGGAACCGGCAAATCCGCCCGAGGGTTATCACCTGGTTTGGGAGGATACATTTAACGGCGATAAGCTTGAAGATGCCGATTGGAACTACGAGGCACACGAAGTCGGCTGGGTGAATCACGAATTGCAGGAGTATATTCCCAGTGACGAGTACGCCTTCGTGAAGGACGGCAAGCTTGTGATCCAGCCCGTAAAAGAAGAAAAGGACGGCAAGGTGTCCTACACCTCCGGCCGTGTGAACACCGCAGGAAAGCATGACATCAAGTACGGACGCATCGAGGCATCCATCAAGGTGCCCCGCGGCAAGGGATTCCTTCCCGCGTTCTGGATGATGCCGACAGACGAGCAGTACTACGGACAGTGGCCGAAGTGCGGTGAGATCGACATCATGGAAGTGCTTGGTGATGATACCAAGAGACTCTACGGTACGCTTCATTTCGGCGAGCCTCACACAGAGCGCCAGGGTACGCTCGAGCTTACCGACGGCGATTACGCTGAGGAGTATCATCAGTTCGCTATCGAGTGGGAGCCCGGCGAGATCCGCTGGTACATGGACGGCGAGCTCTACAATCAGACGAACGACTGGTTCACCAAGGTACAGGGCGAGGATGAGAAGCCCTATCCCGCACCCTTCAATCAGGATTTCCACGTTATCTTAAATGTGGCAGTCGGCGGCGATTGGCCCGGTGATCCGGATGATACCACCGTATTCGACGAGAATGCGGCAATGTACGTGGACTACGTGAGATTCTATCAGAAGGATTCTTACGACGAGAATGTCAAGAAGCCCGAGCGCGTATACAATTGGAAGGAAGCTGATGAGACCGGCAACTTTATCACCAACGGCGATTTTGCTGCGGATGAGGATCTGACGGATGATGTGGATTGGAAGTTCCTTCTCTTCAACGACGGTGCCGGTGAGGCGAAGATCGCAGACGGCGAGATGACGATCACATCCACCAAGGCAGGTACGGAGGAGTACAGCGTACAGCTGGTTCAGCCGCAGATGCCGATGCAAAAGGGCAAGACCTACAAGTTCTCCTTCGAGGCGAAGGCCGACGAGGATCGTAAGATGAAGGCAGCGGTTACCGCACCCGAAGTCAGCTGGATCCGCTACTTCCCGGATACCACCGTGGAACTTACGACGGATTGGCAGGAATACAGCTTCACATTTGACATGACTGAGGCGGATGATGATATGGGACGTGTGGAATTCAATATGGGTAAGCAGGGATCTACAGCTACCATTCACATCAAAAATGTCAGACTCGAAATCGTGGAAGGCGAAGAATAGACTGGACAAACTAAAGGTTTTATAGTTTAATACCGATATATTAGAAAGACAGATATCTATTGACGGTGGTGTTTCATGCAGAAGTATTACAAATACCAATACAGATTTAACGCCAGTCATAGCTTTGACTATGATCGTGAACATGAGCATATGCACACGTTCACGATCACAGTCTATATCAGCCCGACGGATTCCGATAAGGAATTCGCATTTACGGACATAGACGAGCGGATGGATGTCTTTCTTTCGTATTATGAAGGAAAGTATTTAAACGACCTGCCGGAGTTTTCGCAGAACTCGCCGACACTCGAGTGTATCGGGGACTGCTTCTACGACAAGCTTTCGGACAAATTAAAGGGTATCGGCATCGAGCTGCATCAGCTGGATATAGCCGATCATCCCACAAGTACCTATCAGGTGTCGGACAGGCTGCACATTCCTGTCTGCTATATCAGAGAATTGGAGTGATGGATATGAAGAAGATCAGAAGACGGACAGCATGCATACTCTCGATTATGATGCTTCTTTTCGCGCTGTGCGGAAACGTGGTGACGACGCGTGCAGAGGGCGGCTCCATCAGCGCGTCCTCGGACGGAAGTTACATTTATATCACCTATACGGGCCCCTGGAACAGTTACTTCCAGGAGACGGTCGGCGTGACCGTGGACGGTGTGGCCGCACCCGGTGAGAAGAATCAGATCGTGGTAAGAGGCGAGAATACTGGAGACAGCCAGTCTGTCACCGTACGCAATGCATGGAGCGGCGAGATCGCCGGTGCTACGGGCACACTTACGAATGACGGAAAGATCGAAGAGGTTTATCAGCCTGTGCGATATACAACTACCACACTGACGATGGCTGTTCCCGTATCCTACTACGGCGACAGCGTGTCATCCGTGGGACTTTCTTACGGAGGACAGTATGTTGAGGTGACCACGGGCGCTGCGGAGCCCGCAACCGAGGAAGCGACTACGGAAGCCCCGACGACCGAGGCACCGACCGGCGAGGAACCGACGACGGAGGCACCGACAACCGACGCACCGACCGGCGAGGAGCCGACCACTGAGGCACCGGCAGCAGATCCCACGACGGAAGCGCCCGGAGGAGAAGAAGTGGATCCCGGCAAGCTTCCGGATCTTGACGTGAATTCTTC
>CAMOHF010000010.1 GCA_946614685.1 uncultured Clostridia bacterium
ACAAAATTGAGTGGTGCCATGTGATACTTCGGCGCCCTATAAAGGAATGTCAGATTCTTCACATCTTCAAGATTGTGGATGTTCTCATACAATCCCGCCATAACCAGATAAATTGGCAGTTCCTGTCGCACCATAATCTGAAAGCTTCCCGCAAATTGTTTCATGGATGCAGTATTACACACCTCATCAACAGTAACCAGCAAGCGCTTATTCTTCTTTTTCATTTCCGTAAGAATCTTCTCTAATGCTGCTTCGATGTCTGCGGTCGGCGGTACATTTTTCACAGAAACACCGATTCCGAAAGCCGAGAGATTGATTCCCTTTTCGAAAAACTTTTTGAAATCGCCATCATGATCATAAATTTTGGCAACCAGACTGTTCAACATATCCCTTTCCGTGTTGAGTCCGATTACAATCCAGTCTTTCTGCTCGCGAATGCGACTCTCGATTGCTGTCATCGTGACTGTTTTTCCGGATCCGCGCACACCGCACAGCATAAAGCACTGATTCTGTACAATGTCGGATTCTAACTCATCCACTATCTCATCCACGACCAGCCCTCGTTCAATATACTGATGTGGTTTTCTTCCGAAAGATAAAACATACGGATTCTTATCCATAATACTCGCCTCATTTCTGTTCTGCTTATATACTTTTCATTTTCTTATATACTTCTATATACTCTTATATACTTTTGAATTCATTATATACTCTTATATACTTTTTTGTCAATCGAACAGAATCTAAAAAACACTGCATCATTCCGCACGAAAACGATGCAGTGTCAAAGATTACTTGCGCATCAGCGCCTTCTTTACGTGGTACACGAATTCTTTGTTATCTTTGGTGCGGGAGAAGAGTTTTAGGATCTCGTCGGTGTACTCTTCCGCCTTGGCGCCGGAGATGGCCTTGTGGATCAGATTCACAGCTTCCTGCTCTTCCTCGGTAAGGAGAAGATCTTCGCGTCTGGTTCCGGAACGCGTAATGTCGATGGCCGGGAAGATACGCTTCTCGGACAGCTTTCTGTCAAGAACGAGTTCCATGTTACCGGTACCCTTGAATTCCTCGAAGACAACGTCATCCATACGGCTTCCGGTCTCAACAAGTGCGGTTGCAAGGATGGTAAGGCTTCCGCCCTCGCGCATGTTACGGGCTGCACCGAAGAACCGCTTCGGCATATGCAGTGCCGCCGGATCAAGTCCGCCGGAAAGTGTACGTCCGCTGGGCGGTACCGTCAGGTTGTAGGCCCTGGCCAGTCTGGTGATGGAGTCAAGCAGGATGACTACATCCTGTCCGTGCTCCACGAGACGTTTGGCGCGCTCGATCACCATCTCGGATACACGCTTATGATGCTCGGGAAGCTCATCAAAGGTCGAGTAGATCACCTCTACATTATCACCCTCGATGGACTCACGGATATCCGTAACCTCCTCGGGGCGCTCATCGATCAAAAGCACGATCAAATGCATGTCTTTATTGTTACGGCTGATGCACTTCGCGATCGCCTTAAGGAGTGTCGTCTTACCGGCTTTCGGCGGCGAAACGATCATACCTCTCTGTCCCTTACCTATGGGAGAAAGAATGTCCACGATACGAACCGCCACGGAAGCACCGGGCACATCCATATGAATCCTGTCATCCGGGAAGATAGGTGTCAGATCCTCGAAAGGTGTACGCTTTGCAGCCACGGAAGGCTTGTAGCCGTTCACATGTCTGATATAAAGGAGCGCAGAGAACTTCTCGCTCTGTGTCTTGATGCGGATGGGACCGCCGATGATATCGCCCTTCTTTAAGGCAAATTTCTTAATCTGTACGGGTGATACATAGACATCGCGATCACCGGGCAGATAGTTGGCACTTCGAATGAATCCGTAGCCCTCGTTCATAACCTCGAGGATACCGTCAGCCTCTTCGCCGCTGTCTAAGTTGGCATTGTACTCCTGTCCGTCGTAGATTTTAATATCCGTATCCCCGTCCGGCGTCTCAGGCTCTAAGTTTCTCTGCTCCTGATAGTTTCTGTCCTCGGTCTGTACATGGCGCAGGATGGTCTTCTCCGTACGCTGCTCGGGACGGCGCTCCGCACGGTCGCTTTCGGAAACAGCCGCACGCTTTTTGTCAGCGGGACGCTGCTCTGCCGACTTTTCGACAGCCGGTCTTCCGGATGTACGCCTTTTTTCTGCAGGCTTTTCGGACGCAGTTTCTTCCTGCGCCTGGTTTCTCTTGGCAAACATCATCTCAACATTGGTGAGAAGCTCCACAAGTTCGCCTTTTTTAAGGGTGGTGATGCCACGAATCCCCTTCTCCTTTGCGAGTTCACGCAATTCGGCAAGGGACATCTTGTTGTAGTCCATATGATCTCCTTTTATGTAATTCAAAAAATTGTCTGGGTAACGTAAGAACTCTGATTTAGATAAGATGAGTCTAACACAAATAAAAGAAAAGGTCTACTAAAATATTTACTCAGGAAGCAATTCCTCGATCAGATTCCAGATCTCGTCACGGCCCTGCTTTGTCTGGGATGAAAACGGAATGATGACCGTATCTTCCCCGGCTCCCAGTGTCTTTCTGATCTCGCTCACGCACTTAAGAAGTTGGCTTCTCTTGATCTTGTCCAGCTTGGTTGCAATGATGATGGGCTCCCAGCCGTTCGCCACGATCCAGTCATACATTTGCTTGTCATTCTCTCCCGGCTTGTGGCGGATATCGATCAGCAAAAAAACGCGTCTCAACTCCTTGGAACGCGACAGATAACGCTCGATCATCTTCCCCCACTTCGCGCGCTGCTCCTTGCTCACCTGTGCATAGCCGTATCCGGGAAGGTCAACAAAATAAAACTTCTCATTGATCTTGTAGAAGTTGATGGTCTGGGTCTTACCCGGTGCGGAGGACGTTCTTGCGAGTGCCTTACGATTCAATAAACCGTTGATTAAAGAAGATTTGCCGACATTGGATTTGCCGGCAAATGCTATCTCTGGTAATGAATTGTCAGGCAGCGTGCTTGTAACGCCACATACAGTTTCAAGCTCTGCTGATTTGATCTTCATAATTCTTATGCGATGCCGCTGGCATCTCTCTTTCTGACATGTCTGTGGAATGTCAGTTTCTTGTTTCTGGGTTCCTCAAGGTAGGTGATCTCGGGTTCAGCGCCCTCTTCCACAACCGCCTTGGTGATGACCACCTTGTCGATCAGCTCGTTCGTGGGAACTTCGTACATCTGATCCATAACAATGCGCTCCATAATGGCGCGGAGTCCTCTGGCACCGGTCTTTCTGGTCATGGCCTCCTTCGCAATGGCGCGAAGCGCATCCTCTTCAAACTCAAGCGTAACGCCGTCAAGTTCAAAGAGCTTCTTGTACTGCTTGCAGATGGCAGACTTCGGCTCGGACAGAATCCGCATCAAAGCCTCCTCATCGAGCAGATCAAGTGTAACCGTAACCGGAACACGTCCGATAAACTCGGGGATCAATCCGTACTTGATAAAGTCCTCGGGAAGCACCTTGCGCAGGGTATCTCCAAGCTTCGCATCGGTTCTATCGGAACCGAGTTCTGCAGCGAAACCGATGGACTTCTTACCGATACGGTTGTCGATGATCTTCTCAAGACCTTCGAATGCACCACCGCAGATAAAGAGGATATTCGTCGTATCAATCTGAATAAACTCCTGCTGAGGATGCTTTCTTCCGCCCTGCGGCGGCACGGAGGCAACCGTACCCTCCATGATCTTTAAGAGTGCCTGCTGAACGCCTTCACCGGAGACATCTCTGGTGATGCTGACATTCTCGGACTTCTTTGTGATCTTATCGATCTCGTCAATATAGACGATGCCGTGCTCCGCGCGGTCAATGTCATAATCCGCTGCCTGGATGAGCTTTAAGAGGATATTCTCCACATCCTCACCCACATAACCGGCCTCGGTCAGTGTGGTCGCATCCGCGATGGCAAAGGGAACATTCAGAAGTTTTGCGAGCGTCTGTGCAAGGTAAGTCTTACCCGAACCCGTAGAACCGAGCATCAGGATGTTGCTCTTCTGGAGCTCAACATCAAAATCCTTGTCAGACAGAATTCTCTTGTAGTGATTATAAACCGCTACGGAGAGAATCTTCTTGGCCTGCTCCTGTCCGATCACATACTCATCAAGGAATTCCTTGATCTCCTTCGGACGAAGCAGATTGATGTCGGTGTCGATATCGTCCGCGAACTCATCCTGGATGATCTCGGAACAGATGTCGATACACTCGTCACAAATATATACATTCGGACCCGCAATCAGCTTACGAACCTGCTCCTGTGTCTTATTACAAAAGGAGCAGCGGATCTTCTTTCTTTCTTCGGTACTACGTCCTGCCATGTTTACCTCTAATCCGATTTATACTTCCTTTGCGTTTGCAGAAAGGAAATCAAGTGCCTTGCGGGATGCAAGCTCCTTCTTCAAGGATGCAAGTTCCTTCTCGCCCATGATCTCTTTTAACTTCTCGGGCTCCATCTGATAGCTCTCGCCGAGAACCTTAAGCTCCTCATCCACATCAGCATCGGAAACTTCGATCTTTTCTGTCTCTACTACCTTCTCAAGCACAAGGCTGGTCTTGATTCTTGCGATCGCATCCGGCTTTACGCGCTCAAGCATATCTTCCTTGGAAGTCTTCATCAGACGGAGATAATCCTCCATGCGAAGTCCCTGGTACATCATATTCTGAGCGAACTCATCGTAGATACGCTCCTGATAGTACTCTACCATCGGCTCGGGAATATCAACTTCTGCTGAATCAGCAAGCTTCTCTACTACCTTCGCCTCGATCTGACGCTTTACTTCTCTTTCCTTCTTCACCTCAAGGATCTTCTTCACATCCTCCTTGTAAGCATCGAAGGTGTCAAACTCAGATACATCCTCAGCAAACTCATCGTTTAACTCGGGAAGCTCCGTCTCTGTGATTGCCTTTAAATTTACCTTAAATACAGCGGGCTTTCCTGCAAGATCCGTTGCATGATAATCCTCGGGGAATGTAACGTTCACGTCAAAGGAATCACCGATGTTCTTGCCTACGATCTGATCCTCGAAGGTATCAATGAAGGAATGAGAACCAAGTGTAAGCTTGTAGTCCTCAGCCTTACCGCCCTCAAACTGCTCGCCGTCCACATAGCCGTCAAAGTCGATCACAACTTCGTCGTCAAGCTTGGCTGCGCGATCGGTTACCTCAACCTTGCGTCCGTTCTCCTTCTGGGTCTTTAAGATCTCAGCCATAACCTCATCATCGGTAACAGCCTTGTCAATCTTCTCAATCTCGATGCCCTTGTACTCACCGATCTTGATCTCCGGCTTTAAGGCAACGGTTGCTGTATAAATGAAGGGCTTGCCCTTCTCGATCTGTACAACATCGATCTCAGGTCTTGAAACGATCTCCTCCTCACAGGCATCCACCTCTTCGGGGTAGGTCTGACCGATCAGCTCATTTGCTGCATCCTCATAGAATACGGCAGGGCCGTACATCTTCTCGATAAACTGCTGGGGCACCTTGCCCTTGCGGAATCCGGGTACGGAAAAACGTCCCTTGTTTTTATTGTAAGCTGCTGTTACAGCCTTTGAAAAATCCTCTGCGGGAACCTCGATGGTAAGCTTCGCCATACTGCCGTCAAGCTTCTCAAGTGTTGCACTCATGTCTAAATATATCCTCCTATTTCTCTGGTTTCTGAAAATCAACTCATGAATTATATCATAAGTCCCTATTTTCGTCCATACTTTTTCATTTTGCGTGAAAGTACCACTGCTCCTGCGCCCGAAACGCTCATCATGAAGACGATCAGCATGATCGGTGCCATATCTCCGGTCTTCGGTGAATCTGCGGATCCCATGTATCCGTAAAGTACAGGCTCATTGGTTGCCGTCTTTGAAGGTGTTACCGTTGCATCCTTGGACTTATTGCCGGAATCTGAGGACCCGCCGTTGCCTCCGTTGCCGGGATCGGGGTTTGTCTTGCCCTTCTCGTGTGAGGTAAAGAGTGCCGCAATCACGGTGTCACCGGTAATCTTGTCGTACGCCTTGTCCCATCTTTCGAATGTGTAGGTGTACTTATCCGTAGCCTTCTTGGTCGGCGTCTTGGTGGGCGGCGTAGCTGCCTTGCCCTCCTGTACGGTTTCCGTCTTCATCACGGCACCGTCACCGTCAACCCACTTCACCGTGTAGTTCTTCGGATTCGGCTTCTCTACTTTGTAAAGCGCATATACTGAGAACATATTGGTGCAGATGGAAATCTCATCGTGTGTCAGTGTCACAGACTCATAATCATCACTGCTGATGAAGGTGTATCCGTCCTCACTGTTGCCGTGCAGGGATGCCACATAGATGGTCTGACCTGCCAGGTCGCCGAGCGGGAATGTCACCGTGATCGGCTCATAGAGATGATCGAGGAAGCAGGGTGTTTCATTTACATGAACGCCGTTCCTGTCGAGAACTTCCTTCACGATGGTAAGCTCAATGTATCTTACGATCTGAGCATCCTTGCCGACACCGTCATCCAGCGCCTTCTTGGCAACACCGCTCACATCCACATACTTTGCATGAAGCGTGATCTTGATAGAACCTCCGTTGGCTACAACCTGCTCATCGTCGGGTGTGACATTGCCCTTGTAAAGCGCGGTGTTGTAAATCTTCTCGAGTCCGTCTACCGTAAGTTCCACGTCTCCGTCATCAAGCACAACCGCAGTGCTCTTGCCCTGATTCAGAATGAGATGCACGCCGTTCTTGGTGCCGTAATCGGTCGGATAAGTGATTCCCTCGTTCGCAACGGTCACCGACTGCTCGGAATTAAGGCTTCCGTCTGTTGCAACGATTCTGTAGGATCCGGCAGGAATGTCATCGAAGAAGAATGCCGTATTGTCCGCATCCGTGATCTTCGCTCCCGCTACAGCCGTGTTGCCTTTGTAAAGGCTTACATAGATCGGGAAGTTCTTAAATGCATCATCCGTGCCGGTTGCATAATCCGCAGTGCCTCGGATGGTAGTACCCTTATCGTAATTCAATGTCTTGAAGGATCCGGATACCACGATCTCTTCATTGGACGTCTTGGTCTTGGCATGTACGCGATAATCGTAAGTGGTATCCGCCTTAAGTCCCGTCCAGTTGTTGGTCAGGTGCAGACCGCTTCCGGTAGCTTCCTTGTTCACAAGTGCCGAGCGGTATGCGGATTCGGACTTCTTCTTGAACTCGATGTAGCATCCGCTCTCATCGATAACATCGGAACCCTTCACAACGTCTGCCTCGATGTGTGCGCCGCTTGTGGTGATGGCGCTTACAGGCGATACGGTCATGGAAAGCGGTGTGAATTCCACCTCATCCGACTTGTTGCCTGCAATATCGTATGCGTAGATGGTGTAGGTGTTGTTACCTGCTGCCGTAAAGCTTCCGGTGATCAGTCCGTCATTTTCCTCCACGGGTACCGGAGTATCGTTTACATATACCTTGGTGGTATCCACGCCGCTCACCTGATCGGTGACACGGAAGTTTACCGTTACCGTACCGTCACTTACAATGGAGCTTGTGATCTCTGCTGTGGGAAGCTCTGTATCGATCTTTACGGTCTTTGTATCCTTCAGGCTTTCCACGCCGGACTGGCTTACCGCATAAGCTTCAATGGTAACCTCTCCCTGCTTATCCAGAGTAAAGGACTTGTCCGCTGTAGTAAATGTATCGGAATCGTTGTTGGCTCCCTTGTTATAGGTAACCTTGTAATGGGTGGTTACGGATGTGTTGTCCGAGGTCTTTGTGGTGGAGTGAATGGTTGCCTTCGGGCTTTCCGCAATGTACCAGCTGTCGTTACCAAGCTTTCCTTCTCCCTGAAGCTCCACGTCGATGGTGGGTTTATCGGGAGGCGTATTGGATATCTTGTTGAAGGTCTTGGTGGATGTTGCCTGGTTACCGGCCTTGTCGGTTGCCACAATGGTGTAGGTTCCATTCTCTGTGATGATGTAGGAATAAGAATCTTCCTTGGTCCAGGACGCCAGGAGATTTGCATCATCCGTAGCCGTTCCCTTGTAAAGCTTTACAGTGTCCACACCACTCTCATCTGCCGGCTCCGTCACCGTGAAAACAAAGTCAATCTGCTGCTTGAACTCTGTAGAGTCCGCATCCGGTCCCAGATTGATCACCGGGGCATTGGGATCAAACATAAAGGGTCCCACGCTGTCGGTTGCCACATAATTTCCTGCGTTGTCATATACAACACCCGAGACGGAATATGCTCCCGCTGTGGTGTAGGTAAGATCCTTGGTAAAGGTGTAGCTTGTCACCTTGCCGTAGGGCTTTGTCACCGCCGAACCGCCGGCCGTTGCCTCCTCCGTGGAGGAGTCGATCGCTCCGCTGGGAAGGGTTACCTTCCATACAAAGCTGTGTACACCGCTGGCATCATCGCTTGCAGGGGCGTTAAAGCTTAAATCGTTATACCATACCGGAGCGTCAGTCGACGAGGGTTGTGCCGGTGCCCCATCCGAGGTGGCATTGATGTTGGTGCCCAGAATGGTATTTTCAATGATCCATTCGTAGTAAGGAGCCCCAGGATTAACGGATTTATCTTCTGTGGAATCGTTCAGGCGCAGTTTGCTTTTGTTAGATTTCTGGTCCAGATTATTCTTGGCGTACACAATAAGCTGTCCCTTGTCACTGGAGCCGAGGGAGAAGTGGAAGGTGTACTTGTTGCCGTTCTTGATTGGATTGCGGATCACCGCTTCCCGGTTGCCAATGATATTGGCAGGATTGGACTCGTCAAGGAAGTAATAGTAAAGCTCGGTACATTCACTTCCGCTGGTCTCATGGGTCTCTTCTAAGTTCAGGCCTGCCATATTGTTGTAATATGCGCCAAAGGTAAGTCCGGGAGCAAAGAAGTTTGCCTTTCCGGGGGTTACCTTGTAGCTTGTAAGGATCGGCAGGTCCGGGTCGATGTTGATATCCGTAAGGGTAACCATGTTTGCCACTGCGTGATCCGTGGAGTTATACAGCAGGAACTGTACCGTTGCATGTTCCATTCTCTCCGTCAATTCGATCTGATCCTTAAGGTCAACCTCTGCTGCTGCATGGGAGGTTCCCTGGGGAATATCGCTTCCGGTTCCGTTGGTGGAAAGAAGCCTTATCTTGTCGTACTTGGAGGTGTCCGTAGGTTTGATGGTAAGTCTTTTGTAATAACCTCCCACGGGAGTTTCCTCGATGGCATAGTAATTGTTTCCGTTGTCACGGGAAACCGTCACGGTCTGGGAATTGACAACCGTTACCGCGTAATTTCCGTCTACGGCAAAGGTAGGGGTTACCGTATAAGTGCTGTCCTCGGGAGCGTAAAGATTCAAAGGCTGATGATTCCATGAAGACTGCGGATTCATACCCAGATAATTCGTAAGGAAGGAATCCGGATCCGCATCATACAGATCTCTTTCGGATGCCGCAAGTTTTGTCTTGTCCTGAACGCGAACAATATAGTCCGGGTTGTCCTGTCCGAAGAGGATGTCATTTGAAGCGCCTGTCGGAAGCTCCGTGGTCACCTTGACGGGTGCCTGGTCTACGGTGGCAATTCCGTCTGTTACAAGTGTACCGCCGGAAACGCCCTCAAGAGTATAGTACTCGGAAAGATCCGCACCACCTGCACCGGTCGCATGCAATACAGGATTGAAAAGTGTAAGTGTCTTGCCACTTCCGGCATCCTTACCTGCAACAGTTCCGTTGTCATTTAAGATAGCCTGTGCATCATATGTTACCGATACTACATCACTGTTAACCGTGGCTGCATTGGTAACGCCTGCTGTCGCATTGACAGAAATCGTATTCAAGCCATCATATGTCTTTGAAGGTGCATCTGTACCGCCGTTACCACCGTATACAGTCGTACTATCTAATGAGACTTTTCTCTTATTGATTGTGATTGCAATTGTAATGGCTGTAGTAGACTCTGCGCTACCCTCGATTGCCTTGGGGTCTTTTGCAACAGCATCCAATGTGATCGTATCTGTTGTCTTCTTCGGAGTTCCTGAAATCGTATACGCGTTGCTGTCTCCGTTTACACCGAGTCCATAACCACCAAGTGCTGTTACATCAGTAGCATCAAGTTCAATGGTTACCTCATCACTGGCCGCACCGCCGTTTGCGTAACGTGCAGAGATTGTATGAGATTCATTTTCACCATAGGTATAGTTAAGTGTTGCCGAGCCGGTCTGAACTTCACCGTCTACAAGGAACTGAAGATCTCTGTACTTCCATACACCGACCATGGTAACACCGCTGACGTTCTCGGTAGTCGTCGGATCTGTACCGTTGACTGTCAATTCATTTGCAGTGTTTACGGTTGTATCCGTTTTGATCTCCGTGCCGGTGGAAACTCTCCATCCCGCAAGATAGTATGCGGGATTCTTGCAGTAAGAAGCCACCGACTCGGCGGAGGGAAGTTCTGCTACGGAGCCGTAATTATATGTTTGATCCTCTAAGTTGACCTGTGCACCAGACAATGAAAGGTCATCGATTTCATCCGTGTCAAAGAGCTGGAAGTGAAGTTTCACATTCTTCGGGGACCATGTGGATGTAAATTCAACAACATTGTCTGCAGAAGATACCGCAAAGCTCTCTCCTGCAAGATGCGCTGCGTTGCCGGTGATTCCGGTGTAGTTCCAACCAAAGCGATAGAAATTGTAATCTGCTGCAGAACCGACTGTGTAATTCACACTCGGCTTAATCTTTCCAAAGTTGTCATCAGAAACAGGAACCGGAAGTTCAATAACCTTAGGGTTATCAAAAGTCTCTGCTACAGTATTGCCGTCCTCAGCAAGACCGTCTGAGATGGAAAGCGTATACTTAGTTCTCGATACCGAGAAATAATAGTTCAGCTGATATACCTTGTGATTCAAAGTTCCGCAACTAACTGTCGTTGCAGAAGCATCCTGCGCAGTTGTGAATCCGTTATCTGTATAAAGGTAATTGGAACCGTCCTTCTTATCAATCCGGAAGTATGCGGGATCAAATCCTGCTTGTGCAAGAAGGGAGTCAGCAGACGCAAAGCTTACCGTAGCTACTCTCGGTTGATCGGTAGTTCCGTCATCGTTATAGCTTACTACAGCTGTATCATCCGTAAACACAGTTCTGTTTCCTGAATCTGCAGTTACCAAGACGTAATTAATCATTACATCATCTATGCCATTTGTTGCGTTGCCTACATTCTTTGTCTCAGCAGACAGCCCAAAAGCAGAGGCAAGTGCGTCCTCTGTGGTGGTATCGGAATCGGTTGTGGTTGTATCATTGGAGGTGTTGGCAGCGGAATCGTCTGCAATGTCGATGACATTGTCGTCAAGTCCGTCAGAAAGATCTATATTGTCGGTATCGGTATTTGAGGTGGAAGTATCGT
>CAMOHF010000011.1 GCA_946614685.1 uncultured Clostridia bacterium
CTTCACGGGATCCTCCTTTTGAAGAAGCTCCATCATATAGTCCGTAAAGGCCTGCGGTACGGGAACGGACGGATTACCGATGGAGTAATTGAAGATATTCTCCGCACCGATCTCTGCTGCCTTCTTTGTAGCATAGGTGAAAAACTCACGGATCACGGAACCCTTGCCCGTCATCTCTTTATAAAACTCATTGATCATGATCCTATACCTCCGAAAAAAATACTAAGGCTCATTATAACACGGAAATCCGTAATATAAAAGAGCCGGGTCTGCTAGGCGGCAGATCCGACTCTTTTTGAGGGGAGAGAGGATTCAAATATATGAAAAGCTCTTTACAGTACCTACTATAACAGGAAATTGTGTTCAAATTGTGTTTTCTTTGTGAATTCTTTCTTCACAGATCAGACTACAGTTTGTTGTACTGCTCCTTCACGAAATACTTGTCGATGGAGGAAAGGAGCTGCTCCTGGGAGATATTCTTCAGCAGATATCCTGCAGGCTTTAAGGCCATCACGCGCATGATGGTCTCCTTGTCGCTCTTTCCGGTCAGGAACATAATGGGAATGTCCTTCGAAAACTGCTCGCTTTTCAGCATCTCATATACCTGAAGACCGTCCGTTACGGGCATTTCGTAGTCAAGCAGGATGAGATCAACATTGTTTCTGGCAAGCCAGGTGATCGCCTGCATACCCGACCTTGCCATCCCGATCCGATAGTCTTCCTTCAGCCACTCGCGCAAAAGCTGCAGGTAACTCGGATCATCGTCCACAAGCAGAATACTTTTCTTTCTGCTCTCGATCGTATCATCGGACAGCTGATTGTTCAGCTTCTCGATGAAGCGGTTCATATCAAGCGGCCGCTCAAACACCTCCGCCGCAAGATGCGCCGGGATGTAGTTCTCGACCATATCGAGTTCTTCCCTGCTTCCGATGATGATCAGGAGTCTGCCCTTCTCCAGGCAGAGATCC
The DNA here is from genome assembly GCA_946614685.1 of uncultured Clostridia bacterium. GTDB lineage: Bacteria > Bacillota > Clostridia > Lachnospirales > Lachnospiraceae > Coprococcus_C. The sequence goes on from CAMOHF010000011.1 coordinate 969, forward strand.
TTCAGATACACCAGTGTATCGACATGTTCATTCAGTTTTTCGTCCGCATACAGGATCATAATGTCCGCTTCCGCCTGGCGCGCGATCACATCCTTCACCGGAAAGCCGGACTCTACAACCGTGTATTCCTCGCTTTCAAGATTTGAGATCAGAGCATTCACCATAAATGTCTGCTCATCCCTTATCAGTAGTACTCTGATTCCTTCCATCTGCTATTCCCCCTTCCCGGGTACCTGTTCATCCAGGTACGCGGATATTTCCGTCCACTTCAGTCCGTAGACCATATCCGTAAGCGATGCCACCTGCTGTTCCATCGCCTCCGTCAGCTTGTATTTTTTAAGCGCCTCAAGCACTGCCACTGCGCTGTCATAATCCATTGCGTCCGCAAGCACCCGCAGCGTATCCGTCGCGTCTGCCCACTGCTTATCCGTGATCGGCTCCGTCGTCTGCTTTTCGCCTTCTGTGTCGGCCGGCTTTTCCGCGTGCGCCGTATAAAGTTCCAAAAGCGCATCGGTATCCTTCTTCAACCGCTCGATATCGGAATCTCCCGCTGCGGCTTCAAGCTCTTCGGCGAGTTTTCCGAGACGTTCGTCTCCGATGATCCTGCCGGAGCTTTTGACCGCATGGACCTCCACGCGATAGCGATCGATATCTCCGGAGTCAAGCGAATCGCGGATCACCTTCGACCTTGCGGCAATCTCCTGGCGAAACGCCGCGTAGACTCTTTGAAATGCTTCCTCGGATCCGCAGTTCTTGACGCCCTTCGCCGAATCAAATCCCATACTCTGCGGTTCCTCCTGCTCCGTATGCTCGTCCGGTGCAGACTCTGACTTATCCAGGATCACCTTGTCTCTCGGCAGATAGCGGATCAGCATTTCTTCAAGAAGCGCACCGTCGATAGGCTTGGTCAGGTAGTCATCGAAGCCCTTCTTGATGAATCGCTCCTTCGCTCCGGTGATGGCGTTGGCCGTAAGGCAGACCACCGGTGTGTCGGAATTCACACAGCCTTCCATCTCCTGCAGATGATTCATCGTTTCGATACCATCCATCACAGGCATTCTGTAGTCCAGGAAGATCAAATCGTACGGCGTATCCTTCATAAGTTTCAAAGCATCCTCTCCCGAGGTTGCCTCGTCTATGGTAATCTTCGTACGCTTCAGGAGTTCTCTCACCACGATGAGATTCATGGGTGTGTCGTCGACCACCAGGATTTTGGCATCTTCCGCCGTGAATCCGTTATGCTTTGCTCTCTTGATCTCGGTGCCGCGCACCACACGGTTTCTGAGCTTTCCGACCAGTTCACTTCCCGTGATCTTCTGTGGCAGGATCACGGTAAATGTGGAGCCCTTGCCGTAGGTGCTGCTCACCTTGATATCTCCGTGCATTCTGGCAACGAGCTGCTTCGTGATGGCAAGCCCCAGACCGCTTCCTTCGATACTCCGGTTCTTCTCGATATCCAGTCTTGCAAATTTATCGAAGAGCTTTGAAAGATCTTCCTCCTTGATACCGATGCCGGTATCCATGACGGAAAACTCCAGGTCAAGATCCCTGTCCCCATGCTGTGTGAAGTTGACGGAGAGCGTAACGCTTCCCTCTTTGGTATACTTGACCGCGTTGTTTAAAAGGTTGAGCAGTATCTGACGGATCCTTGCCTCGTCTCCGTAAAGTCTGTCCGGCAGCTTCGGATCGATGTTGTGATGGAAGGAAAGTCCCTTTTGGTCCGTCTTCACACGGATCATACCGATGACGTCCGTGACTAAGGTCGACATCTGGTACTCCTCCTCCACAATCTCGATGCTTCCCGCCTCGATCTTGGAGAAATCCAGGATATCATTGATCAGCGAGAGCAGCGTTTTGCCCGCACCCTCAATGGTCTTCGCGTACTCGATGATCCTGTCGTCATTGCTTTCCCTGAGGATCATCTCATCCATGCCGAGCACCGCATTGATGGGTGTTCGGATCTCATGAGACATATTGGCGAGGAAGTTACTCATGGCCTCGCTTGCCGCAAGGGCCTTTTGTTCCTCGTATTTTGCCAGCTGTGTGGCCTTCAGAATGCTGATAAATTCATTCTGGTTGATCGGATTGGAGAAGTAGAATCCCTGCAGATAGTCTACGCCGAACTCCGCGGCCAGATCGATCTGATGGCGATTCTCCACACCCGAGATCAGAATCTTTCGATCCATGCGCTTGATCATATCCACGGTGCTCTCCATCACCACACGACCGTTCTTGGTGCGCTCAGCTTCCCAGAGAATGGATCTGTCGATCTTCACACAGTCGATATCTAATGCAAATACGGAATGTACATTGGAATAGCCGATACCGTAATCATCCACCGAGAAGCGGAAGCCCTTGGTACGAAGAGTCTCCACGAAGATTCGCAGTGTCTCGAAATCGGTTGTCGCTGCCGACTCCGTGATCTCAAAGCTGATCTTGGAAGGAGAAATATCGTACTGGGACACGATCTGCATGATGCGTTCCGCATAATTTGCCTGCATGCACTGGATCACGGACAGGTTGACGTTTAAGGTTTCGATACCCAGCTCCACGGGAATACCGCTGTTTAAGAACTTGCAGACCTCCTCGAGTGCATAGTCACCCAAGGCAAAGATCAAACCGTTTCGTTCGACGATTCCCAAAAACTCCTCGGGATAGATATCTCCTAAGGTCGGGTCATGCAAACGAAGCAGTGCCTCGCCGGCACAGATGGAATTGTCCTTCGTCCTGTAGATCGGCTGGTAGTACACTTCAAAGCGATGGTTGTCAAGACCCTCGGTAACCGCGCGCTCCACCTGACTCCTTCGCATGATGAAGTTTAAGTTCTTGCCGAAATAGATGTCATCCTCCATCCGTCGATCCGCCGGAAGAGGACTGTTGATCAGCATCATGATGTCCTTCATGCCGTGGAGATCCGTCGGAATCTCCGCACAGAATACCGCGGCGTGGAACACGGCCTCACGATCCTGAAAGGACCAACTGTAGTGGAAGCGGTTGTGGATCATGCGGGCGATTTTTAAGTTCTCCTCCTTGTCGTCGCTCTCGCTGATGATGACAAAGGTTCCCGTACCGATATAGTAAATGTTGTGCCGCTTCACAAGTGTCGAAAGATAGGCTGCCGTGATTTCCGTCAGTTTTTCGATATTCGCAGGGCCGACCATCTGCATCATGCTTGAGGGATTCTGCATCTTCACACAGATCAGATGGAAGGACTGACGCACGCTCAAGTTTCTCTGAATATCCTGCGTCAGTGCCGCATGATTGTAAATTCCGGTTCTTGGATCTCTTCTTCCCTCTTCACTCTCGATGGTGATCATGATACCCGTCATGGCGATGGCTTCGGCAAAAAGCTCCGTGCGCATCATATAGATCAGCTGGATCACGGTACCCACGGAAACCACGGTAAAATAGTAAATCATAACCCTCTTCACCCTGCGTGTGATCGCTTTCCAGTAGAAGAGGACCATCGAAACCGCAAAGAGGAAATAAATGAGGCTGACGACGTAGATCACATACTCTCCCCAGGTTCTCGTGAACTCCCTCGTGTCTGTGAAATAATATACACAGTCCTTAAACGGAGTCATGAACACCAGAACAAGACAAATATACATGGGGAATTCATAGAGCAGTCTCCATTTTTTGCGAAGTCGGTAATGCGCACCTGTGACATTGGCCACATAGAAACAAAACAGCGGCGCTAAATGCGCGTGAAACAGAAAGTAGACAAACCTTGCTCCCTTTGCGAACATGAAAGCCGTATCCGATTCCAGGAGAAAGGGTTTGGTCAGTGTGCTGACAAAATTGCAGACTGCCGCTATCAGAATGTTGGTTACGATCGCCAAAAATAACCGGTTCTGAAGTTTCTCCGGTTTCGATCGCATCATGGTATAAAAGATACAGGAAATGCAAACGAAGATGGTGCACACCTGGAAGCCTGCGCCATCGATTATCTGCGGGATGGAATACTCTACCATAGTCCCCCCTTACCTTCTATGTCAACAGATAAGTATATTTTACACCATATTGGTAGGAATTACCATATTTTCTTGCATCGTGAAGGCGTGAACGGGATGCATCCCTTATTATTTACGTGATGCAAGATAATCCTCGACTGCGGTTTCGTAGAGATTGTTGCCGAGGGAGTCGATGACTACGACGGCGGGAAAGTCGCGGACTTCCATCTTGCGGATGGCCTCGGTTCCGAGATCATCGTAGGCGATCACTTCCGATGCGACGATGCACTTGGAAAGAAGCGCACCTGCACCTCCGGTGGCTGCGAAATATACGCATCCGTTTCTCACAACCGCCTCGCGCACTTCCGGACTTCTCTTTCCCTTACCGATCATGCCTGTAAGTCCCATGTCCAGAAGCATCGGGGTATACTTGTCCATACGGCTCGCTGTGGTGGGGCCTGCGGATCCGATCACATGGCCCTCGGGTGCGGGCGTCGGTCCGAGGTAGTAGATGGCCTGGTTTCTGATATCAAAGGGTAGTGCGGCCCGCTTTGCCTCCTCGCTGTCTGCGGCGAGGACCGCCTCGTACATCCTCTTATGCGCAGCGTCTCTGGCGCTATACACCGTTCCGCTTAAATACACGTAGTCCCCTGCGCGTAATTCTTTCAATTCTTCTTTGTCAAATGGGATCTGAATCTTTTTATTCATAGTTTTTTCTCCGTTTAATATGTCAAGAGGTAGCCGCCTAAAGACAGGCTCTTCACTTGGTGTGTGTCTTCGCTAAAGGAAAACCGAATGTTTGTGACAACCAATGTACCGCCGCTGGTCTTCACGTTGTAGGGCAGGATCCTCGGTTCGCTCTCCTTCATCATCTTGTTGACAAGGTCTCTTAAGTCCGCCGTGACGGTGCCGCCGGAATAGTCGATCGCGAAGGTGGATAGTCCGCTTTCCGTATACACCTCATCCGACTTGGAATATGCGTCAATCTCGTAGAGATACTTTGCGCCTTCAATGGGAATGGCATTCCCATCCGACTTACTGTATGCGCTGGCGTATGACCAGATCTCCGTATACCCTGTATTGTCGTCAGACCACGGATCATCCACGGATAACGTTTCTGCGAGGGTTTCATAGTCCGCGCGGTTTTCCAGATAAGGTCTTCCGTTGATATTGCGGCTTAAGATGCGGTAAGCCCCGCGGGCCTCGCTGTATCGTTCCTCCGCAAGTGCCTCCTCAAACCGTGCCTTCTGTGACCGATAAACCGTCCATTCCACGTTTGTAACGGGGCACAGAACCGCAAAAAAGTAGACAATGATCGCTGCAAAGATAAGACCTTCGTAGGCCTCGTGCAGCTTCGGTTTCTCCCCGCCGGTGCATTTTCTGATCACAAATACAATCGGTTCCCAGAAAATGTAGATCAACTGTGCGATGATAAACCACACGCCGACCACGCGATCCTCCGTTGCGCCGTAATTCAAAATCCTGACGCCGACGCAGTAGATCTCAAGCAGAATAAAGGGCGCATAAATGTACTTCATATACTTGATGATCTTGTCGTACAGCCCCTCTTCCTTCTCCTTATCCCGGTAGGCATAAGCCGCAGTCCACACGCAAACCCCGAGGCAAAACAAGGTTGCACAGATCTCGAAGACCTCGTTGCTCGGGAAGTCGCTGATAAAAAGGATCTTCAGCATATAAAGGTAGATCATGGCCGTCGCCGCAAGGACGATGGGCATCATGGCGTAGCAGATCAATCCTCTGACAAACTTTGTCTTCTCCTGCTCGGACTCCGACAGGCAGATCAGCGCAAAAGGAAGATAAACAAATCCGCACAGAAGTACCTCGACATATCCGAATACACTCCAGTTGTTGATTCTAAGGATCAATGCGTCAAAGATCCAGACAAGAAGCAGTGCGCCGATATTCAGGATGAAGAAGATCGAAAAAAATTTGCAGACGGAAATCACCAGGCGTACCATGTACTCCGGAAAGCTTGCATTGCTTTCCTTCACCAGTTGAACGAAGGCTGTACCTGCAAGGATCATCAGATACAGACCCGCTCCGGTCGCAAGATAGTAGCCTGTCCGCATCTCACCGGAAGTATAATTGCTTGCATCGATATCCTTCACTGACAGGATGCTTATCAGCACATCCCACCCAATGGCGATGAAGAGACCGGCCACATAACCGATGAGGAGTTCCGAAAGACTCCGGTTTTTCGCTTTCCAAATCGTCTCGATATGGAAAGCCGCGACCATCGTCATTCCCAGGATGACAAAGATATCGCTGTCCGAACTTCCCGACTCGTTCCAGATAATATAGAATACGCTCAGGATCATGCCGATCGCGATGGTGACGGTATAGCGCTTTAGAATCGCCAGATAATCCCGCCGTTGTTCGTCAAAAAAATCTCTGATCTTGCCCATAGGTAATCCTCCTTAGAGTGTTACGCTCCTGTGTCTGTTCACATGACAGCACATATTGACAGCAAGTGGCATACCCGCAATATGCGTCGGATAGGTCTCGATCTTCACGGAAAGCGCGGTGGTCTTTCCGCCGAGCCCTCCCGGTCCGATCCCCGTTTGATTGATCAAGTCCAAAATCTCATCTTCAAGTTTTGCGATGTGCGCATCCGGGTGGCGGGAATCCGCATCTCTTGTGAGTGCCTTTTTCGCAAGCTTTGCCGCAAGTTCAAAGTCACCGCCCAGGCCGACGCCGACAAAGAGAGGCGGACAGGCATTCGGGCCGGCATTCTTCACCGCATCGAGCACGGATGCGCGGATGCCTTCCTCTCCGTCCGCAGGCTTTAACATGTAAACCTTGCTCATATTCTCGCTTCCGAAGCCCTTGGGTGCGATGGTGATGGTGAGCGCGTCCCCGGGCACGATATCATAGTGGATGATGGCAGGGGTATTGTCTCCCGTATTGGTACGAAGCAGGGGATCCGCCACCACGGACTTTCTTAAGTATCCGTCTCTGTAGCCATGACGCACACCCTCGTTGATGGCTTCCGTAAGACCGGCTCCTTCGATGTGAAGATCCTGTCCCACTTCAACAAAGAAGACCGCCATACCCGTATCCTGACAGATGGGAATGCTTTCCTCCTTCGCAATCTCCATATTCTCGATCAATGAATCGAGGATCTTTTTTCCGAGTGCCCCGTCTTCTACCTCCGCAGCATGCCTGATACATGCCTCCATATCCGGCGCCAGTGCAAGATTCGCCTCTATGCACATCTTCTTCACTGCTTCCGTGATTACGTCTGTATGAATGTTTCTCATGATTACTCCAATCTCTTTCGTGAAAAAACATCAGGTGACTGCCAAAAGGCAGTCACCTGATCCGTCAGCTTCTTTAGGTGTCCAGAAAATCGTCCCGGTCTTGAGAGGAGATTCCCTTCTTCTTGTTGATGATATAGGATCTGATGGATACCACAATATACGATACAAAAAGCAATACAAAGATGATTCCGATCCAGTATGCGGCTACCCACAGTACATGTGAAAAACTGTCAATCTTGGTAAGTCCTTCCAGACCCTGCTTTAAGTCTTCACCTGACATCCGTTTCGCCTCCCTTTTTAGGACTCACTCGAATCCTCTGTTCCTTCTTCCTCAGGGGCATCGGCCTCAACCTCGCCTCTGTCGTTATCTTCGTCGTTCATCTCTTTTTCCATCTGGATCAGAGACTCCGACTCATCTGCGGACTTGTTTCTCACTCTTGCGATGCTTGCAACGGTGATATCATGCTCGATATCCATATTGATCAGCTTCACGCCCGTGGTAATTCGTCCGAGCATGGAGATATCCTTGCAAAGCAGTCTGATCACGATACCCTGGTTGGTGATCAGCATGATCTCGTTATCCTCGGTGACATTCTTGACTCCGATAACCGGACCGGACTTCTCCGTGATCTTGTAGCACTTCACACCCTTACCGCCGCGGCGCTGAGGTGTGAATTCGTCGATGGATGTTCTCTTTCCGAGTCCGAGCTCCGATACGATGATCAGCGCCTCACCCTGGGTATCAAGCTGCATACCCACAACTTCGTCTCCGGGTGATACGTTCATACCGATGACGCCCATCGAGGTACGTCCGGTACTTCTTACATCCTTCTCGTTGAATCGGATACACATACCGTGCTTGGTCACAAGCAGGATATCCTTCTTGTTGTTGGTCGCCTTGACCTCGATCAGCTCGTCGCCCTCCTTCAGGGTAATGGCTGCAAGTCCCGACTTTCTTACATTTGCGTACTCCATGATCTTGGTCTTCTTGACCATACCCTTCTTGGTACACATGAAGATGTAACGGCCTTCGTGGTACTCTCTGATGGGGATCACAGCCGTGATCTGCTCATCCGGCTGCAGCTGTAAGAGGTTCACGATTGCGGTACCTCTCGCTGTTCTTCCGGACTCGGGGATCTCGTAGGCCTTCAGTCTGTAGCAGCGTCCCTGGTTGGTGAAGAACATGATGTAGTGATGCGTCGTCGTCATGAAGATGTCCTCGATGAAGTCATCCTCGATGGTCTGCATACCCTTGATGCCCTTACCGCCACGGTTCTGGCTCTTGAAGTTGTTGATGGTCATACGCTTCACATAACCGAGCTTGGTCATGGCGATCACGATGTTCTCCTTCGGGATCAGATCCTCCACGGTGATATCATCGTCGATATCGATACCGATGGATGTTCTTCTCTCATCGCCGAACTTGGCTGAGATGATCATGATCTCTTCCTTGATCACGCCGAGAAGCTTCTTCTCGTCCGCAAGGATCGCACGCAGCTCTGCGATACGTGCCATCAGCTCCTTATACTCGTTCTCGAGACGGTCTCTTTCCAAACCGGTAAGTGCACGGAGACGCATATCGACGATGGCCTGTGCCTGCACATCCGTAAGACCGAATTCCTGCATGAGGCCGAGCTTGGCGTCCGCTACGGACTTGGATCCTCTGATGATCTCGATCACGCGGTCAATGTTGTCTAACGCGATCAACAATCCCTCTAAGATGTGTGCTCGTTCCTCAGCTTTATTTAATTCAAACTTGGTTCTTCTTGTAACAACCTCTTCCTGATGCTTCAGGTAATATCCGAGCATCTCGGAGAGGTTTAAGATTCTCGGCTGCTGATCGACTAAGGCAAGCATGATCACGCCGAAGGTATCCTGCATCTGGGTGTGCTTGTAGAGCTGGTTCATGATGATGTTGGCATTCACATCCTTGCGCAGCTCAATCACAACGCGCATACCCTCTCTCGAAGACTCATCGCGAAGCGCCGTGATACCGTCGATCTTCTTCTCTTTGACAAGCTCAGCGATCTTGGCGATCAGATTCGCCTTGTTCACCATGTAGGGAAGCTCTGTCACGACGATGCGCTGCTTGCCGCCCGACATAGGCTCGATCTCCGATACGGCACGAACCTTGATCTTGCCGCGTCCGGTTCTGTATGCTTCGTTGATACCGGAAGTTCCGAGGATCTGTGCGCCCGTAGGGAAATCCGGTCCTTTTACGATCTCCATCAGTTCTTCGATGGATGTCTCTCTGTCTTCATTCACACGATTGTCAATGATCTTCACAACCGCATCGATCACCTCGCGCAGATTGTGAGGCGGGATGTTGGTAGCCATACCAACCGCGATACCGGTGGTACCGTTCACGAGAAGGTTGGGGTAACGGCTGGGAAGAACCACAGGCTCGCTCTCCGTCTCATCGAAGTTTGGTACAAAGTCCACCGTATCCTTGTTCATATCGGCAACCATCTCCATGGAAATCTTGGAGAGTCTTGCCTCTGTGTATCGCATAGCTGCCGCGGAGTCACCGTCCACGGAACCGAAGTTTCCGTGACCGTCCACCAGCGTATATCTTGTATTCCAATCCTGGGCCAGTTTTACCAGGGCCTCGTAAATGGAGCTGTCACCGTGGGGATGGTACTTACCCATCGTATCACCGACGATACGGGCACATTTTCTGTGCGGCTTATCGGGTGTATTTGAAAGTTCTACCATGGAGTGGAGGATACGACGCTGCACCGGCTTTAAACCGTCTCTGACATCCGGCAGTGCACGGGCGGCGATAACGCTCATGGCATAGTCTATATATGATTCCTCCATCGTCTTTTTAAGGTCGACTTCATGGATTTTGTCAAAGATATTACTATCGTCCATTTTCTACCTCCCTTAGATATCCAGGTTCTTTACAAATTTTGCGTTTTGTTCGATAAACTCACGTCTGGGTTCCACTCTCTCACCCATCAGCGTGTCAAATGTCATATCAAGTTCAGATTCGCTGTCTTCATCGATAGCTACACGGAGAAGCACTCTCTTTTCGGGGTCCATGGTGGTATCCCAAAGCTGCTCCGCATCCATCTCTCCAAGACCTTTGTAACGCTG